>DASUNM010000014.1 GCA_036277115.1 Pyrinomonadaceae bacterium | reverse complement strand
TGCATTGTATATGACTGACGATTTTGAATTATCATCATTTACTAAAGAACATTTGATATATACACCAGCACAATTAGCAGTCAAGCCAAAGTATGATGGAACAGTAGAAGTAAAGATTGATGAACGGGGAGCTTCTCATGGTTGATACGATGCTGTTAACTTAAGATGAATTCACCTCCATTCATAAGAAATGGTATTTTATTTCTAATTGTTGTATTATACAAATAAATGAACAACTTTATCCAATTGTATACATGTTGTAGATCACAATTGTTATTCTTTAGAGTAACAATACATGGATAAATCATCAAAACATTCTGTTCTATCTTTGAAATACTGCATTACCCTTTCTATCAAACTCTTTTCTAAAGGAGAATGCAATCTATGTTTCAAATGTAAAAAATTGCATGCCTGTGGATACCATGTACCACCATCAGTATATACAGTATGTCTACCATATTTCTCAACAAGAGATCTGATGAATTTCTCTGCTACAAACATGTTTCTTTCTTCAGAAATGTAGATTCCCAGTATAGTCCTATGAACTGGTTCAATACAAATCCATAACCAAAAGTGATGATTCCCAATTTGGATAATTGTTTCATCTATAATGAATGCTGCTACTCTTTTTCTTTTGTAGATTTGAGAAGAACCAAACCTTTGAATCCAATTCCATATAGCAATATGACTTCGTTTCTCATCATTGAATATATCTAATGCTTTGGAAGTATTACGTAGACTTAAACCAAGAAAATACAAATACAAAGAATACATAACTACAATAGTGGATGTCCTATTTCTGATAAATCTTAGTAACATACACGTTAGAATAGGATATTCACAGCTAAATCTATTCTGTTAAATTAACAGCGCCATCGAAAATACCACATTATACAACATTACAGAAATTTACAGATAGAATCAACATTATGCTGCTCGGGAAGATAATGTCATCTTTTAGCCTCTTCACAGGTATAAGACACATATTTACTGGAATAGATTCAACTGGATTCAAAAT
>DASUNM010000013.1 GCA_036277115.1 Pyrinomonadaceae bacterium | reverse complement strand
TCGGCCTTCTTCGCCCTTCTTCATCGCCTCAGCGGACAGTCCGACATCACCGTCGGCACGGCCATCGCCGGTAGGACCAGACCCGAGACTGAGCCGCTTATCGGGCTCTTCCTTAACACGCTCGTGCTGCGCGCCTCGCCCTCTCCCTCCCTAAGCTTCCTTGGGCTGCTCGACCAGGTCAGGCTCGTCACGCTGGGCGCATACTCTAACCAGGACGTCCCCATTGAGAAGGTCATCGAGGCGCTACATCCAGAGCGCAGGCTCAGCCACAACCCGCTGTTCCAGGTTATGTTCATCTATCAGAACGCCGCTCACCCGCCCGACAGGCTGGGCGAGGTGGCGGTGAGGCTTGAAGAGGTCGATAACCGCACGGCGAAGTTCGACCTGACTTTGGAGCTAATGGAGGGAGGCGAGGGCGAGGCGATAGGCGGGTGGATCGAGTACAGCACAGAGCTGTTCGACCGCCAAAGCATCGCCAGGGTGGCCGAGCAGTACCTCAGGCTGCTTGAGGCGATGCTCGAGCGGCCACAGCGAGCGATAGGCGAGGCGGGTTTATTGGGGCGAGGCGAGATGGAGCGGGTCGTCTACGGGTGGAACATGACGGAGGCCGACTTTGAGCGAGGCCTCTGCCTGCACGAGCTGGTCCAGCGGCGTGCCGCCATCAGCCCTGACGCTGTGGCCGTAGAGTGGGGAAGCGCGGGCGAGGCCTGGCCCGGGCAGATGAGCTACGGGCAGCTCAACGACACGGCCAACAGGCTGGCGCACTACCTGATCTCGTGCGGCATCGGGGCCGACGACATCGTGGCCGTGTGGCTCGACAGGTCTGCCCAGCTTCTAGTGAGCCTGCTTGGGGTGCTCAAGGCAGGCGGGGCCTACCTGCCGGTTGACACATCACAGCCCCCGGCAAGGCTCTCCTTCATGCTTGAAGACTCGGCCGCCAGGGCCGTCATCACTACGCGGGCGCTGGCCGGCAAGCTCTCTGCTCAATCGGCCCGCGTCATCTGTATAGACGAGCAGTGGGGCCAGATGGGCGAGCACTGCGCGGCAGACCCGGTCGGCAGGACAAGCGAGTCAAACCTGGCCTACCTCATCTACACGTCTGGCTCGACGGGCAAGCCAAAGGCTGTGGCCGTCGAGCATCGCTCGGTGGTCAACTACTCGCAGGCGGCAGTGGCGGCCTTCAATCTGGGCCCGTCAGACCGGGTGCTGCAATTCGCCTCGGTCAGCTTCGACACATCGGCTGAGGAGATATTCCCAACGCTAATGGCAGGGGCGGCGCTGGTGCTGCGCGACGAGGTGATGACGGGGACAGTCGGGCGGTTCCTGGGCGAGTGC
>DASUNM010000012.1 GCA_036277115.1 Pyrinomonadaceae bacterium | reverse complement strand
GCCAGCGCGCCGAGCACGACCACGATCCCCAGGACAAGGGCCTTCAGCCCATGCTTTTGGCTTCTCATCTGCTTCCTCCCCACTATGCGGTTGGCGACATGAGCTACGGCCCCCTGAGCATCCGCTCCCCCGGGGCCAAGGTCAAGCCCTCCCCGGCGCCGTCTTCTAACTGCCGCTGTCCCTAGCGGCCGTAGGAGGCAGCCATCAGGCCGACGTTGCCCGAGACCTCGAGCACCTCCAGGCGCAGCGCTCGTGGGTCGAAGCCCGGCGGCGGCGAGAGCCGCTCGGGCAGGGCGAAGAGAGCGAAGACGTAGGTTTCGGCTTCGCCCTGGGCGGGGCAGATCGAGTAGCCCCTGCGCCCGAAGCCGTTGCGGCCGAGGATCGCTCCCCTCGGCAGCCTGCCGGCTTCGATTTCCCCGAGCTCGGGGTCGATGCCGGCGAGGGCCCAGTCGAAGAAGAGCTTGCCCTCAAGCGGCTTTGAGTTCATCGCGAAGAGGATCAGTTCCTCGGTGTCGGCGGGAACGCCCTGCCAGCGCAGCGCCGGCCAGCGATCCTTGCCGTCGCAGGTGTATTGGGAGGGAAGGGCGCCCGAGGCTGTGAGCGCCGGGCTGGTGAGGGCGATGTCGGCGATCGTCGCCTCCGCTTCTTCTTTGGGAGTCGGGCCGCGCTCCCTGCCCTCCGCATCGGGCGCCGGCAGCGGGGCGCCTTGTCCGGCGTCCCGATCCTGGTAAGTAGTGTCAGTCGGGCCTTTGCCCTGCGCCGAGGATGCGCCTTTTCCCTGCGCAGGCTGGGCAGTGGTCTTTGCGCCTTCGGCCTGGGCCGGGCGAGCGGAGCTCGCCGTCTCGCTCTCGGAGCCCCCGCCGCAGCCCGCGAGGGCGAGCGCCGCCGCCAGCGCGAGCGCCAGGACGGGCCCGGCGCTCGCGCTCTTGGCGTAGGACGCTAGGAGACCGACAGCGCCTCTTCGCGGTTCCACTGGAATGCTTCGGTGGGGAAGAACCCTTTCCAATCGACTTTGCTGCTGAGCGCCGTCAGTTTCGTCCCCGTCGCGGTGAAG
>DASUNM010000011.1:0-255000 GCA_036277115.1 Pyrinomonadaceae bacterium | reverse complement strand
GACCCGCACGGGCAAATAACCCTCGACGTCCGGACTGCGATAAGCAGTGTAGTGATCCTGATCGTGCTTCTCGTAACCGAGCACGTAAATCCGATCGAAGTCTGGTTCGCCGATCTTGCGCGGCTCATTCTTTGGATTGCTCCGTTCGAGAATCACCCAACTACCGGGACGCGATTCCTTCGCAACGTCCTTTGTCTTCGTCGTCGCCGACGTTTCGTCGCTTGGCTCTTCATCGAGACGGCGCCAGGCAACGAATTCCCTTCCCGTACGGTAATAGATGATGTCACTGGGAACCGTGAGCTCGACTTGCTTTCCAAAGATCCAACCAGCGGGCGCCGGCGAAATCTCCGGCGCCAGACGCACCTTGTACCAAAGTTCCGTCGTCTCCTGCTCTTCTTCGGCTCGTTCATCACCGCGGCCAGTCCTTCGAGTTGTGACGGCGGCGCTCCCAGCCTTAGGAGCCACATCGCTCTCAGTTTCAGCGTCCTTAACCCTTGGGATGCGCTTCCACCCGACAATCTCAAAACTCGATCCACTGTCGAGCCGCATCATGATGTTGTCATTCGTAGTCCGCTCTGGCGTCAGTCGCAAGTTGGAACTTGCGTGTAGCTGGCCGGTGGCTTGCGCCTGAATGTCCTTGTCCTCTTCGCCGAGCTTGCGCGATTTCTCGAGCACATCCTCGGGCATGATGTTGCGCGCTTCGACCCACCCTTCGGTCTTATCGACGTCCGTTGCGCGGACGCGATACCACAACTCGTTCCTTGAGTTGTCCGTCGGATCAGGAACCTCAGTTGAGTCAAGAATCTCAACCGAGTCCCCGCGACTTACCTCCAGCAGATCGGCCGCCACGACTGCTGTAGAGCTGCGAATCTGAGCGCGCCGCGAGACGACGACTCCAGTGTTGCCCCGACTGGCAAAAGTGCTGCATCCAGCAAGCAAAAGTGTGGCGCACAGCAGCGCAGCGAATCTGGCGAAGGAACTTGTAAACATCGATATCACTTAAAGAATCTACGATAACGCGCGCTATCTTTTCCGCGAGCGCGGCTCATTGTAACCCAACTGCTTCAGCAAATCGCGTTGACGCTTGGTGATGTCTTCGCTAACGGAAATGTGAGTTCGCACCATCTTTTCAACGCGCAAACCGAACGGCGCCAGCTCGCTCTTCAAATCTATCGACACAGGCGCGGTGATGAAACGCTCAACAAAATTCCGGGACGAGAGTTCGTTTCGCAGCGCCGTCGTAGCCACACCGTTGCCGTCGGCTTGTGCCTGTTTTACTGTGGACGTGCTCGGATGATCGCGAACGACCCGCCGATAGACATCATCGAGCGAACGCTTCCCTCCTGTTTGAGACCTCAAATTCAAATCATAAAGAAACGCCACGACCATCGCCTTTGAATAAACGGATGGAGCCCCGATCGTCCATCGCTGCCTTGATGCGTCAACCAATGATAGTGGCTGTGCACTAGCCGTCACCGCCGATCCGTCATAGGCCCGCGCAATCGCGTTTAGAAATTCCGGCCAGGTCACCAGCCCGAGTTGCACGGCTGCACGTGCAGCCTGATACATCGTGAATCCCTCGTAGAACCAGTCGTAGTCGCCGCTGAGCGCAACGCCGTTCGGAATCCACAGGTGAAACGTCTCGTGTGTCAGCGCATTGCCGAGCTGCGCTAGCGCACCAACGCGCGACGGCGTCTGCCCCATTAGCACCACGACATTGCAGCCGCGGGTTTCAGCAGCCCAATTATTCGCCGAGACTGCGCCCGCTGGGAATGTGGATAGCACCAGTGTCACCTGATTACACGGCAGATTTCCGATCTGGCTGTGCAGTCGGATGACTTTCTGAAGCGTTTCCATCGCCTCTTCATCCGGAAACGCCCAAGCGCCATCGATCAGAAGTTTGAAGAGGGTCCCGGACGCGTTGCGGACGGAACGGCGGAGGTTTTTCCCGACGACGATTATGGCGGCGTCAGAATCAGCGAACCGGTATGCGCGAAGTGCGGTCACCTCCTCGTTGGAGAACGCTCCCCAGCCTTGAGGTGTATTGATCGTTACCTGGACATCACGGGCCACACTGCCCGGCTGTACACTTCGCAGCGGCAGCAGATCGCTCACCCGCAAAATGCCCCGTTCTTTTGTTAGCCAGGACACAAACGCCGCATCAGCGGGGCGCGAGGGTGGCGACAGATCAACTTCATAGCTGACTCCCGAAGCAGTCGCTCCCAACTCAAAATGCCCCGGCGCCAACTCGCGAACACTGTTTTTTGAGCCCGGTGTGTCGAGGGCTTGAAACTTTCGGACTCTTCTTCCGAGGCCAATGACTCCGGCATACGCGTCCCGAAACGACCAGGTCTTATGGGGCGCGCCCGAAACCTCCACGCGAACAGCGTTTGACTCGGGAAGTAATTCGATCTTGACCTCTTCCTTTTGAGCGGCCACGCCCGTGGGGAATAACAGCAGCGCGCCGCAAACCGCGGCAGCTAACACCATCATCTTCTTCAACCAACCGGTAGCCATTGTCTTCAACGTTGATTGACCCACAACTATTACGGCAATAAACTATGCCTCAAAGGAAATCATCAAATCAGCAGTGTTCAGTAGAGGCCAAGGTTTCAAATTCCGGTTCCGTGTCACCGCCGCGGTTCTTCTAGCCGTGATCGCATGGGGAAGCACCGTCGAAGTGACCCACGGCCATGCTGCAACCGACACGAACCTGAACGCGGAGAGAGTCAGCAATTGCATCGAGACTTCCGCGACTGAAAAGACTCCCTGCTCATCCGTTCAGGAAAACGAGCCAGCCAGATCTTCATCACGACAGAACCTGTCGTCAGAATGCCTGATTTGCCAACTGCATCACAACCTGGCGACGACCCTTCTAAGTCAGCCGGCAAGCATTAACACGCTGCATCAACAGGCAGCGCACTCTGCAACCCCGGAATGCTTGCACCTGCGTGAATTCACGACCGTCCAACACGGTCGCGCGCCCCCCACGATTCTCTAGAGCCACAAACCGCCGTTCGCTTGCGCCGGGCAAATCGCCTTGCGCATTTCACAATGGCCAGCGAGTTGGGGTCCATACCCGGCCGAATACCGCTGGCGTTTACAGAGAGGCAGGCCATGCATGACAAGGGCTAAGAGAATCTTTTGCAATACCGCATTCTTCCTATCGATTGTCACTTGCGGAGCGCAAGCAACCGCCAACGCACAACAAACCGGCTCCACAACGCTGAGCGGCACCGTCACGCTCGGCGATACGGGCACGCCAGTCCATGGCGCGTCAGTCACCATTCTTCAATTAAGGCGAACCGTTTCGACCGACGACCACGGCAAGTATGAGTTTCAGAATGTGCCTCCCGGAAATTTCGATGTAGCAGCTCATCTCGATCGCGCGAACGACGTCGTGCAGAGAGTGGCCGTTCCCGGCTCCGGCAGCATCACGCAAGACTTCCGGATTCAATTGAGCGGCGTCCGCGAGACGGTCACAGTCACAGCCACAGGCACTGAAGAATCCGTTTCCCAATCAATTCAGTCTGTGACTGTGCTCAGTTCAGTCGAACTCGCACAGAAGAATCCAGTCAGTCTCGGCGAAGCCCTCGATCACGAGCTGGGTGTAGCTAAACGTTCCTTCGGTCCGGCGCCGTCACGGCCGGTCATTCGCGGCTTCGACGGTGATCGCGTTTTGGTGCTTGAGGACGGAATGCGCGTTGGTGCGCTCGGCTCTCAGTCCGGTGACCACTCAGAACCTGTCGATCTGCTTTCAGTCGATCGCGTCGAAGTGGTGAAAGGTCCGGCGACGTTACTCTACGGCAGCAACGCCATTGGGGGCGTCGTGAACGCGATCGACGGACACGAATCACCGCATAAAGGCGTTAACGGATATCTGACGACGCTCGGCAGCACGAACAGTTGGCAGGCCGGAGGCAGCGCGGGTATTGAAGCCGGCACCGACAAGTTATTGTTCTGGGCTAACGGCGGTGCGCAAAAGGCCAACAACTATCTGACGCCAATTGGGAGGATTACGAACTCGTATGCAAGAGGTGGCAACGTCAGCACCGGGATCGGTTTTTACCCGGGTCGTGGTTTCTTCAGCGCCAACTACCATTTTGACAAGCGCCGCTATGGCATTCCTTTCAATCCGGCAGATCCGGACGCGGAAGCGGTCTATCTAACTCCGCGACGTCACAGCATTCAATTCAACGGCGGCTTTCGCGAAATGAAGTCATTCATAGAAAACGCGAAGTTTTCCGTTCAGTACACCGACTACACCCACTCAGAGATTGATGCGGAAACCGACGCGGTCAACACCACATTTTCAAACAAGTCGACGATCTTCCGGGGCACGTTCGATCAGCAGAAGCGCGGGCGTTTGACTGGGAGCTTCGGCGTCTGGGGCATGCATCGAAACTATGAATCCGCCGGCGCAGAAGCCCTCGCGCCGCCCACGAAACAGGATTCGTTTGCTGTCTTCGCGCTCGAGACGATTAAGTTTGAGCATGCCGCACTGCAGATTGGCGGGCGCGTCGAGACCAACCGGTACCGGCCGTCATTAGATCCGGTTCGCGGTCAGTTGCCGGATCGCAGTTTCACCGGGTTCTCGGGCGCGATCGGTCTGCGCGTGAACACCTGGACGGGGGGAGCGTTCGTCGTGAACTATTCGCATTCGTATCGCGCGCCGTCCTTGGACGAGCTCTACAACGAAGGTCCGCATCCGGGTAATGCAACGTTTGAGATCGGCAATCTCGATCTGACGCGCGAACTCGGCAACGGACTTGATTTCGGTTTGCGTCATTCATCGAAACGCGTGCGCGCGGAACTGAACGGCTTCTTCTATCACATCGACAATTTTGTGTTCCTCGCGCCGACGGGAAACATCCAGGACGGTTTGATCGAGGCCGTGTACAGTCAGGGTGTTTCGCGATTCACCGGTTTCGAGGGCCGCCTGGACGCAGAGCTGCACAAAAATGTCTGGCTTAATCTGGGCGCTGATTACGTCAATGCAAAACTCACCGATACGGACACGCCCCTGCCGCGAATTCCACCGCTCCGCGGACGCGTCGGTGTTGAGTTTCGCTACAAAGGTCTAACGATCAAACCGGAAGCGCTGTTTGCCGACGCCCAGGAAAATCTGTTTCCGACTGAGACAAGAACGGCCGGCTACGGTCTGTTCAATATTGGCGGTTCGTATCTGATTGCGCGGCAGCACAGCGCCCACATCATTTCTTTCAACGCCTTCAACCTCGGCGATCGCTTATACCGAAATCACCTCTCGTTCATTAAAGAGTTCGCGCCCGAGATCGGACGCGGCGTAAGGGTTACTTACACTGTGAGATTTTTCTGAGGGCGTCTTAGCTGTTTCGATCATGGTAACGCGGCATGAGCCCGCGCGGGTTTCGAGTATTCTGACTACGCTTTGACGTTATGCGGACTGACTTGGGGTCTCTTATGACAGAAGCAGAGTTTAATCAATTCGAACACGAATCGACCGAGTATCTAAAAGCTCAACAAGGCATCCTGAGGGAACAATATTCCCTGGGCGGTTACGAGCGCTGGGACTATAACCAGGAGACTGGCGAATTTATCTTCTCGGATAAAGGCGTTGCGAAATTGATCGCTGACTTTCAAGTTGTGGGCACACTTTCGACCATCAGCAACACCTGGCTGTGGTCATGGGCTAATCCGAGCATTCTCGAATCGGTGAAAACCGATATTCTTGTTGTCAAACAATTCGGCGAAGAACACAACCTGGAGGAGCTTACGCAAGAGAAGTGGAATGCGGATGAACTGGATGGCTGGGCAATGACCAGCGTCTCGGCAAAGCTCCTAAATGCCAAGGGGGCCTACCGCTGTCCGGACGATAAGGGATTCACTTTCATTATCTTCACAAATTTGCGACGGATGTCCGCATAAGAACTCGCTGACCGGTTCCGACGAGTAGCAAATAGCTTTCCACCGTTGTTTAGTGCGAGAATCCGTTACGCTTCAAACCAAACTGCATGACTACCACCGGCGTTCTACTAACCAACATAGGCACACCCGACGAACCGACACCGGAGGCGTTGGGCCCGTATCTGCGTCAATTTCTAATGGACGAGTACGTGCTCGACATGCCTTACCTCAAACGCTGGCTGCTGGTGAATCGAGTCATTGTGCCGCGGCGTAAACACTACATCGCGGAGCACTATCAGAAGATTCAAATGGAAGAAGGCTCGCCGTTGCTGGTGTACACGCGGAGGTTCGCGACAGGCCTCGCAAGCGAATTGTCAGACGACTACGTGATCGAGATTGGCATGCGGTACGGCAATCCGTCGATCCAGGCAGCGTTAGCGAATCTGAAAAAGGCTGGCGTTGATCGCATCGTGGCAGTTCCGCTCTATCCGCAATACACACAGTCTAGTTTCCAAACAGCGGTGGCCGAAACAAAGAAGCAAGCGAAGAAGCTCGCGCTGACCGACAAGCTGAAGTTTGTCGATCCGTTCTACGTCGATCCAGGACTCATCGAAGCGTGGGCGTGGATTGTCAGAGAACATTTCGAGACACACTCAGCCGACCACCTTCTGTTCAGCTATCACGGCGTCCCTGTTCGTCATATCAAGCAAATCGACACCGCCGGTTATTGCCAAAACAATGATGCCTGCTGCGCGCAAATCGGTTCAGGGAATCAAAATTGTTATCGCGCGCAATGCCACGCGACTTCGCGCGCCATCGCGTCGGCCCTGGACTTGAAACCGGACGAGTTCACCACCTGCTTTCAATCGCAGTTCGGCAAAGACGAATGGATCGGCCCCTCGTTTGAAAAGCTCCTGGAGGAGTTGCCGAAGCGCGGCATCAAGAGAATTGCCGTCGCCTGCCCTTCGTTTGTGGCCGATTGTCTTGAGACCTTGGAAGAAATTGGAATTCGCGGCCGCGAGGAATTTAAAGAAGCGGGCGGTGAAGAGCTATCCCTGATTCCCTGCGTCAACGAACATCCACTCTGGGTCAGGGCCGCGGCCAATCTAATTCGGACGACTGTGGACCAGCCTCAGCTAGTGAGCGTGTCAGCGGCTAGCGCTCGCTAACGGTTCGCTTTGTCTGTGCTCTTCCGTTCTGCGACTTTCGATTTCGTTGTTCGTTCCGCGAGTGCTTGCCGGCACGTTCTGAGCTGCGCAGATTCACCTGACTGTTTGGGCGCGAGTTTTCCAGCGGCTTCTTATCGTCGCTGGTGCCGCGTTTAGCTCTCACATAATCAACTGCAGCCTTCGACACGTCGGGCCAACCGTTCGCGTCTGAGAAAGCGAAAACACCGCCGACCAGCACCAAACCGATAAGCGCAATGACCACAAACGGACGACGGCTGGGCTTGGGTAACAACCAATCCATTTCGGCCGGCTTCAAGATCGAGTAGCTATCAAAAGGATCGACGGTCGGTTGCCTCACAACGGTGACGTTAATGTGGGGACGACCGGCGCCATCGCTGGCGCCCTGCTCGCTCCAGTTTGGCAGCGCGCGCATGTTCTCACGCCCCAGTTGTTTCAGCGCCTCGCGAAATTCGTTTGCATCCTTGAATCGACGAGCGGGATTCAACTCCATCGCCTTCAGCAGGATGGCCGAGATCTCTGGACCAACCGCGGCGTGAAGCTCATGCGCCGGCTGCAACGGATCGGCTTCTGCCTTGGCAATCGACTTCGTCCGCACCATCGCGTCCGGCGGCTTCACTCCAGTCAGCAAGTGATAGAGCGTTGCGCCGAGCGCGTAGATGTCACTTTGGGGAGAAGTACCTTGATCCTGCATCTGCTCAGGCGGCGAGTAGCGGCGGGTGAAGCCAAAAATGCTGGAGGAAGAATTTACTGCCGACGTGTCGGAATCAGTTTTCGCCAAACCAAAATCGAGCAAGGCGATCTTTCCGTCGGCAGTCAGTTTCAAATTGTGCGGTTTGATGTCGCGATGAATTATCTGCCGCGCGCGCGTGTGTAGATAAATGAGCGCGTCGAGTAGCTGATCTGCCCACGCAATCACGGTGCTCCTTGGCAAGGGTCCGGGTTGCCTGGCGATGATCTCGGCGAGATCTTCCCCCTCAATAAACTGCATCACCAGGAACACGCGTTCGCCTTCACTGAAATAGTCCATGACGCGCGGCAGGGCCGCGTGATGAAGCTGCGCGAGCAAACGCGCTTCATGCTCAAACTGTTTTCGCAGGCGCGCGTCGGTGGAAAACGCTTCCTTGATCGCGACGGTCACATCCAGTCGCACATCGATCGCTTCATAGACTGCACCCATCCCGCCTTTGCCGAGCTGGCGCACGACGCGATAACGATTCTGCAGTTCAGTTCCCGGAACGAGCTTCGGCCGGTTTGTGCGAGTGCTATACGACTCAGATGTACTGGTCATGCGGAATGAACGTGCGAGGACTGCTGAAAATTAGCTAACGAGGATACCGGCGGGGCAGCCGGTGAATGACTTGCAGTGCGGAGTAAATAGCGGGGCGACTCCGTGTTTGACTATACGATAGCGGCTAAAGCGAAAACAAGAGAAAGAGTTGGAGAGCCGATAGAAAAGTGCCTCTCCGAACTGTGGAGTCAGCTCGAAGAGGCGCTAAGTTCAGCCGGCACAAGCCAGTTTATGGGATTCGGCTCTTGTTCTTTCCCTTACCTACGGTTTTAGGGACGTTACCGTCACAAGGTTCAGCACCGGGTTGTAGCTAACACCCAACAGTACCTCGGGCACAGAGCCTGTCCCGGCAGGCCCGGGCGCTGCAGCGCTGCTGGGGGTGGCTGCGCCGGCTTCATGGCTCGTCGCGCTCGAGCCGGACGCCCGGGCCAGGCCGCCGATGACCCTGAAAACCACTGTGAACGCCACGTTGTTCGGGTTGTTGAATCGAAGATTAACCGCACCTGACAATTCGTTCGCGGTTAGCGCGTTATCAGCCCCAAGCTTACTGCTGTAGTCCCACGCGGCGCCGGGACCAGCCAGTCCGTTGTTGGCGTTAGCGACCGTCACAGTGCTGCCGGCCGAAGTAATGCTGGCAACTTCAAGACGCACCGGCGCAAAGATCGTCTGTGACGATATGTTCCTGATCGTCATGTCGTACTGGCTGATGCCTCCGGATGATCGCGCATTCGAGGTGGCGAAGCTGACCATCGAAGTGACGGTTTGTTCGATCGTGTCCGCCACGGTAAACGGCACTGAGACGACGGGCGACGGAACGCGACCATTGATGCGCTGCCGCACATAGACCATGTGCAAACCTGTTGTCATCTCAGCGACTGACAGCGGCAACTGCCAACGCGCTTCTCCCAGATCGGTTGAGAACGATGCGAGTCGCGGCGAGCTAAAGGTCGGATCGTCGACCGAGACTTCAACGATGCCGTCTAATGTCGGAACGCCGGCGCCTACTGTGTATGTCACCGCCCCCGCAGCGTCGAGTTGCACGGGCAGCGACGTCGGACCAGGCGTGACGCCGCTCGTCTTTGGCGCAGGAAACGGCCCGTTGGGCAGATTTGTGCCGATAGGAATAAGTGGCCCACGCTCTGAAAGCGCATAACCCGTAAGCGAGTGGAACTGCGCGCCGGTTGGTGGACTGCCCACCTGGTTTTTCGGAACTCGAATCGTGATTACGCCTGGCACGGCTTGCGTCATTTGCCCCTGGACCTGCTGCGACTTAACCGGGTCCGGGTTGTAGGTAATAAATTTCTTCGACGTCGCCGAGCGGATCATGCCTAGCGTGCCGGTGTAGTAGCTTGTGCCCGTCGCACGCGCTTCGGCGCCAAGCCAATAAACCGTGTCGGCATAGTCCCACTGCGTCAAGTAAAGCATGCCATCGCCGTTTGCTACCGACGCGGCCGCACTGGATCTTGCAGCGGGTGTTAGGTCCGCAACCTGCATCGTCAGTACCAGCGCGTCTCCCTCTTCCCGCAGCACGACCGAGCGCAGGTCGGCCCCAGGCATATTCGCCCCCGTAGAGCGGAAGTGCGCGTCACCCGTTTCGTCCCGGTCGAAGTTCTTTGGTGGAACAGTGTGTGTGCCTTCGATGGTGAGACTGTTGGTCCGGATGGTTGAATCGGCAGCCGGCGTGGTGACCGAAACTGTGCCCGGTCCTCCTCCCAAAAATCCGACCGACGCCAGCAAGCTCGGCCCCGACGCCTGCTTGGCCGTCATCACGTAAGGGCCTTCGGATTGGTTAGTGTTGTCGTTATACACAACCACCGCCGCACCGGTCGAGTCCATGTCAATAGAGGGGTATTCGAGGAAACTTCGGTCGCGCCCCGTCGCGTCGCAGGTCGTTCCATCCGTGCAAATCTCTCCGCGGTGCACGATGTTTTGGCTCACCGGCACGGTCTGGAAAGTTGGCACAGCGTCAAACGCGTTCAGCGTTTGCGCCATGTGAATCATCCACTCGCTCGCCAGACTGTTCGGGTTTCCGGCGACCGCGCTTCGATACCAAACGATTGCCGCACGACCGGGATCGCCCGCCACGATCCAGGGCATTATGTTTGTGCCCGTGAAGGTGCTGACCTGCTTACGCGGCGACCAGGTTTGGCCGCGGTCGGTGGAAGTCGCCATGAATATCCTCTGGCTGGTGCCCGGCGTTGATTGCGCCTGGGACCAGGCAGCATACAGGTTGCCGGCGCGGTCAACGGTTATCACCGGGAAGACGTTGCTCGTGTCTTCGCTGCCCCCGTTATAGATGCGAAAGTCTTCGACGACTGGGTCGCTGCCGTCGTCGAGGTCCGTCATCCGGAACATGCGAATATCGTTTCCATTGAAATAGATCTGATAGATGAGTATGGCGTCGCGCTCCTGGCCTCCGACCGTCACGCGCCGCTTCGTCTTGTCGATCTTGAGCGGACCCGATTGCGAGACCAGGCCGAGTTCTCGACCTTGGTCCCAAGTCCGCCCGGCATCGCGGGTCCTGAACATGTAAAACGGCAGGGGCGAAAGACCCGTGAACCGGCGCCAAGTCATGTAGGCCCTTCCGTCGCCGTAGGCTGCGATCCATTGCCGGTCATCAATCGCGCCCATCGTCTCGCCGCTGATGCACGATACGTAGCTGGTCCGGTCCGTCGGGAATGTGTTGCCGCCATCTTCAGAAACCGCGACAGTGACACAACCGGCCCAGAGATCGATAAAGTAAACGCGGTTATGATCGTCAAAATCCACGTCTGAATCGCCACCCCCTGGTCCCAACGCGGCGTCGCGCAGGATCGGAGGCCCGAGCGGCAGGTAGCTACGGCCGCCATCGTCCGAACGCCAGAGCATGCTGATCGAAGTGCTCAAGCCAAAGGGCGTAGTCACGAAGATGCGGTCTTGCTTGTTGACCTTGATGATCGGCTCGCCGCTGGTGGCGGAGAAATCGGCCATCGTGTTGTTTCCAAATGTAATCGTGTTGACATTAGGCGTCGGGGACGGACTCGGCGTCTGGATTTGGCGCCCCAAAGTTGTTGGCGAATTAGCCTCAGATACCGTTCTCGAAGCCGAATTTGCACCGTAAGCGCCGGAGCTAATCACCATCAAGATGGCCGTCAACAACACCCACACCGCCGCCGCGAGTGAGAATCGCCGACGTGAGGTCTTGGAGCCTTTAATTGCCTGGTCACGCTTGAACATTTGGAAACTCCTTCTCTATCGGTCACGAGCCGACATTCTTGAGTCACTCCCCTTTTAGCTGCGCGAGAGCTCTCGCACGCCATGTCCGAAAAGAATCGAGCCAGACAAAATTCGTTTCTGTCTGGCTCGGAATTCTACTTAAGAAGTTTCGACGTAACAGTCTTAAGCAGCGGGTTGTATGTCAGGCTATGAAGCGCCGGCATGACACTGGCTGGACCCAGCCCGCTGGAAGTTGATTGTTCTGACCCTCCGCTACCGCCTCCACCGGATGAACCGCCACCGGACGCTGCGGCCGCGGCACTTGGATCGAGATACCCGGTGATTCTGAAGTTGACGGTGAATGCTTCATTGTTTGGATTGTTGAATTTCAACGTCCGCGCCCACGAAGTTTCATTAGGTGACAGAGTGTTGTCGCCGCCAACCTTCGTGCTGTAATCCCATCCCGCGCCCGCGCCGGTTTGGCCATTGTCAGCATTGGCGACCGTCACGCGTCCGCTGGAGGAACTAATGCTGGCGACCTCGAGCCGCAACGGCGCATAGATAGCCTGCGCTGACACGTTCTTAACGGTCAGGTCGTACTGGCTGACGCCGCCCGACGAACCTGGATTGGCCGTCGCCAGACTGACCAACGAAGTTACGTTGGGCGCCGGAGGTGGTGGCAAAACGCAGCTACTAAGGTCGCTGATTGAAACATTGTCGATGTACCAACCACTCAGCACGCCGGGCGTCGACGCGGCGTCCGAAGTCATGCGGAACCGGATATAAACCGGCAGGGCACTTGGATTAAGCGGTCCACCGTTGGCAAATGCCCGCAACGAAATTTTCGTGCGACTCAAACCGCGGGAGCCGGTGAAGGCGCGCCGTCCCTGTAACGGGGACAACATGACGGGATTAACCAGTAGCCCGTCGAGTTTGCCGTTGTAACCGTTCTGAATCATGTGATTACCAAGATCGAAGGTCGTCACATTGTCCGGGAACGGAGTGGCGTTGAAGCTTGGCACGCCGAGTGCAACTTCCATAACGCCGCCGTCAAAGCCTGACTCCGTATTAAAGCGATGGTCGAATTCCATGATCGAATCGGCCGTTACCGTAAACGGACCGATGATGGCGGAAAAGTCGCTTACCGCTCCGTGGTGAGTTCCGGCCGGGTCCGGAGCTCCGAGCTCGTCCCCGGGACTGAAGTCCGGCGCGTACATTCCCGCGGAAGAAGTCCCGCCGAAATCGAGATTCTGCACACGTTGGAAAGCCGGAAGACTCTGATTCGGGGCTGCTGAATCCTGAAGACCGGGAGTAAAGCGACTGTTGGCGGCTGAGGTATCGAACGTCTCTTTCGCAAACAGCGGCACACCGCCTGTGTTCGGCGACGTCGGCGCCCCGACGCGCACGATCCGGTTTCCGTTATTGTTTGTATCGATGCGTCCGTTGTGCAGGTCGCGCGCGTGGACGATGTAGTAATAAGGCTGGTTCCGAGTGAGTCCGCCATCCGCATATGTGGCGCCGCGAACTCCCGAAGCGATCTGGTTTGCCGAAGAAGGCGCGAAGCGCGGTTCCTGCGTCCCATCGCCTTCAGGCATCGAACTGACTCGATAAATGTCGTACACGATGTCGGCGCTTGGATTAGTAGAGTTGGCAGGTAGCCAGGACAGCGTCAGACGATCACATTGCTGGCTGTCGATGACGTGGGCCACTCCGGCAAAGATTGGATTTTGACTGACCTGCGCGCCGGGCAGAAGGATTTCCCACATCCCGCGGCCATGCGTCGCGATGCGAAGCTTCCGCTCAGAAGTAATCCCCATGTCAAAAATCGCGACGCGCGGCAGACCCGTACCGACCGGAGTCCAGGTCGTCCCGCCATCTTCCGAGCTGTACACGCCGATGTCAGTCCCGGCGATAAGGCGATTCGAATTCGTGGGGTCGATCACGAACGCATTAACCGGCACCTGCGGAATCGCTGTGTCGGCTGAACCGCTGGCCGGCGTCCAATTAGGCGCGCTCAAGCTTGTCGTCTTCCAAACGCTCGCCACCCCAAAAGCCGACAGCGTCACATAGGCTGTGTTTGGATTGTTGGGATCGATCGCCGCACGCGCTACGAAAACATTAGGCACCACGTTGTTCGGATCGAGATTCGTTAGCGTGGCCGAGCCGTTCGTCGTGCCCCAGATGCCTCCGTTCCGTAAACCGACCAGGCGGATGTTGTCGTTGGTTGGGCCGATTCCGATCGAGCTGATCGGAATACCGGCTTGCGGCGCCGCCCCGACTGCGGGAGGTGTGGTCACCCCCGGATTTACTTCAATCGGAGCCTGGCTGACGATCGTGTGGACCAAACCCTTATTGTCCGAACGATAGAGCCGGTCGGTTCCGTAATAAACGGTGTTCGGACTGCCCGGTCCAAGTTCCAAAGGCGCATAGAACAAGACTGAGTCAGTGCATGTGATGCCGTTGCCGGTGCCGCCGATCTGGCAACCGCGGAAACTCCAATTCTCAAAGGCGTTCGTGTCCTCGCTGAAAGCGTAACCGACGACTGAGCCTCCGAGCGCGTTCGAGTTGTAGTACGTGTGATACATCGTCGCGCCTGCTGCTGGCGAACTTTGATCGATCGCGGCATATCCGCCGTCGCCATAGTCTGTACGTGTCCACGTGCCGTCGAAGCGGAGCATCTCAGTTCCATTGTCCTGTGTGCCGCCAATGGTGAAGTTCGGATCCGACGGATGAATCGCGATGCTCATGAACTGCGTCGCGCTGAACGTTGAGTTGCTCAGGCTGGTCCAGTTCGCACCCGCATTGTCCGAGCGGTAAATGCCGCCGTCACTGCCGAAGTAGACGACTTGCGGATTTGACGGCGCGACTTCGATCACATGCGAGTCGGCGTGCAAGCCGTTTTCGCTGGCGGTAAACGAAGCACCGCCATTGGTCGAAATGCCGAAAGCCAGCGCCGGCGAGCCGCCGAGGTAAACCCGGTTCGCGTTAGTTGGGTCTATGCCGATGGCAATGTCATAGAAGCATTGCGGACTACAGAAGCTGTTATTGACAGTTTGGGTCCAGGTTTCGCCGCCATCACTCGATCGATAGATTGTGCCGGAGCCCACGGCGGATGCTGCATAGATGGTGACAGCACTACCGATTCTATTAATGGCGAGTTCAGTCCGCGTCGCCGACGACGTCGTTCCGGCTATGTCCAGGGTCTTGGCGAAAGAAGGAACGGGCGCGAGCGCGTTCGTGCTCAGGAACAGGCCGCCGTTGTCTGCCGGCTGCGGCGGATTAGTAGTGGCGATTGCTGCGTTACCGACCACTGAAGCAACGATGCGATTCGGGTTGCCGGGATCCATCACCAGATCCACGATTGCGCGATTTTCGCCGACTCCATGTGACGTGACCGCCAGCTTAGTAAAGCTCGGCGCGCCGGACATGGCATTGGTGGATCGGAACAAACCACGGTTCGGGACGGTACCGAGCTGGCTCGGCCCGATGCCTCCGATACCGGAAGTGGTGCTTACGAAAATTATGTTTGGATCGGTTGGGTGGACGAGAATATCGCCAATCGCGCGGCCACTGAAGACATCGTTGTTAGCGGCGTCACGATTGATAGGACCGCTAATCGTTGGATTAGCGCTGCTCGCGTTTTCGATGCGATAGACACCGACGCCAAAGAAACTGCTGGCTGAAAAAGTTTGCTCGCCGGTGCCGACAAACAGGATCTCAGGATTCGAAGGCGCTAAAGTTAGAGTGCCAATGGCCAGCGACAGCGCGCCATCCATCATTGGTATCCACGTCGTTCCGCCATTTGTGCTGCGGTACAAACCACCCTGCGCCGTACCGACGTAAACGATATCGGGATTCGTCGGATGAATCGCCACCGCGACAGTCCGTCCACTGACAGGCGTCGAAATTCCTACAGTCTGCCCGTTCGGAATCGGGAACGGGCCAATGGGCGTCCAGGTCCCTGATATCGCTGATGCTGATGAGGTCGCCGATTGCGTCTGCGTTCCGGCGCCACCCGTTCCCTGCTGCCCTGGCTCGCCAAATAAACGCCGCTGCTGAAAGTTCAGCTGGTCGATGGCTCGCATCCTGACGGAAGGATTGAAGGGAAGGCCGGTGCCGATACCGCGCAGCAAACTGACATGCTCTTCACGTCTGAGCTTATATTCTTCCTTGCTCATTACGTTCTTCCACAGTCGCGGCACATCAGGATCGTCATTGGACTGCTGAGCGCTACTGGTAAACGGTGACGCCCACAGGACAAGTGCTGCCAAGGCAAACACGGCGATTATCATCAAACCTTTTTTCATCGCAGTCTCACTCCGTAGTTAGTAAAGAAACCGTTTGAAAGACCTACACTTCGGGAAAAGCATCCGAGCCAGGCAAAGGCTTTTGCTCCTTGCCTGGCTCGTGAGAAAGCGCTCGTCAGTTCAACTTGATGAGCGATGCAGTTACTTTCTTAGTAAGAGGATTAGCGGTGAAGCGCATCACCCCAGTTACTTTCGTCAGCGGTAACTGACCGGTCAGGCCGCTGCCGGAACCGCCGCCGGCAGGAGGCGGAGCTGCGGCACCTTGAGTCCCCGCGCCGCCGGTGCCACTTGCGAGATAGGCAGTCACGATGACGTCGAAAGTGAACATCTCGGAGGTGCTGTCCTGGAACCGCAAGCTGCGCGTGCCGGAAACCTCAGCGGGACTGAATAGCTGATCCGCGCCGAGTTTTTGCGAGTAGCTGAACAGAGCCGCATTCGCCGCACTCTTTCCGTCTTTGCCGTTGTCGGCATTGATGACCTTGACGGTCCCGCTCGCCGCGTTAACTCCGACAACGTTCAAATCGACATGCGGGATGTAGGTCTGAGTCGAGTTGCTGGTCATCGCGAGATCGAGTTGGAAGACACCGCCGCTGAGTGAAACATTCGATATCGCCTGCGTCACCAGATTGGTGATGTCGACTTTCGATCGTTGATCGACCAGCACACTGACCTCGTTACCGGCGTTCGTGACGAACTTGCCGATCTGGCCCGGATGAATTCCCCGAATCCGGAACGAGTAAGTGTCGTTCGTCAGGTTCGTGAGGTTATGGCTCGTCGTGCCGGCATCGACGGTGGCGATAGTTTGCCAGTCAGGATTTGACGTGCTGGACTGTTGAACCTCGTAGCCCTGCTCGCCACCAACACCCGTCCAGCTCAACGTGAACGAGCCGTCGAAATCTACGTTGCGGCTCTGTGAATCAACGAAGTCACCAGGGATCGTCTGCGCGGCGGGCGCTGCCGGTCCCTTCGTAAGTCTGGTTGTGATGTTGACGTCAGTGGCCGCATTGACGAAACCCAGGACGCGATGCACATAGGTACCGCCACGGTTAACTCGAACTTTGACCGATTCAGACGCGCCGGCCGGACCACCAGAGCTGGCGATCACGTTTCCATCAGGATCCAGCAGTTCGTAATCGATGTCTTCCTGGCTCCCGGTTGGCCGGGTGAACCATTCCAAGTCCGCTTCGATTTGGAACGTCGAGGCGCTGACCTCAAACGGCACGCTAACTTCCGTAACGCCCTCTGCCACTGGCACACCGTAAGCGCCGGTCGGCACGGTGGCGGTTTGATTCAGCGTCTGCACATTGGGCTGGGCCGGAAGACTTGCGCCGGGACGGAAGAAGAAAGGCATGCGCAGCGATTCGTTGCCGCTGGTCGCGGTCACGAACCATTGCATCTGGATCTTTTCAAAGATTACTTGCGTCCCGACAGTCTTGGCGGCCATTACGTCGCGGATCTGATCGCCGTCGAACGCGGCGTTGACCGTGAACGTCGCCGAGCCATTTGCCGGTACGCTCACGGATGACTGCGAGGTCGTTACGCTGATGCCCGCTAACTGAAGGTCACGATTGTTCGCGACGTTCAGGTTGTAAGTGCCACCCTGGCCGGACAAGTCACGGATCGTGACTGTGATTGGAGCGGTGTGCGTAATGCGATTGTTGACGACCGGCACTTCACCGAACGAATAGCTGCCGAGAATGCCCGGCTGGCTGATGCCGTCACCGGTCACGCCCATTGCTGCCCTGGCATTGACGGCGTGTGGGACGTCAATCAGACCGCCGCCCTGCGCGATGATCGAATCGGCATCCGGCCCGTCGGGCTTGGTGGCGCCAGATTGATCGCGCATGTTCGTCGCGGTGTTGATGAGCACCGTGCGAATGACATCGGGCGACCAGTTCAAATGAGCTTGCTTGATCAGAGTGACCGCTCCGGCTGCATGCGGTGAAGACATTGATGTGCCGTCGATCGCGATGTAGTTCGGAGAAGTTGGATTCGCGGCTGCGGCCAAGGCGCCCAGAAGAGACGCCGGCGGACAAGCTGCCAGCACCGCCACGCCGGGGGCTGAAATGTCAGGCTTGATCTGACCGAGTCCGCGGACCGGACCGCGCGAGCTGAAGCTCGCCATATCTCCCATGAAGCTGCCACCAAGAAACCCGTTCAGCGTGACGTCGTAATCCGAGATGGCGCCGTTTGCGGGGTTGTCGTTGTCGCTGGCCGATAGCGCGTTGATCATCGCCTGGCCATTCGCAGTGGAGATCACCGCCGCCGGTATCGTTGTCTTGACCGCGTTTGCGCCATCTTCACGAATGAAGATTAGTGCCACAGCACCAGCTGCAGTCGCCTGCGTGGACATGTCGAAAAAGGTCCCGCCGGTCCAGTCTTTGACCAGGGCGATGCGCCCGCTCACATTCGCGGGAAATATTCCCGGGCTGGTAGCGCTGTCGACATACACGTACTTGGCCGTAATTGGAGACGCGGGGGCTGGTGATCCCTGCATCGGGAGGAGCTTCATGCGCGCATTGCCCGGCACGTCTACCGACCAAACTGAACCGGCGCTGCCCGGATGGGTGTTCGCGCCGACCGAGATCACGTGAGTACCCGCCGCGGGCGATCCCGTTGTGCCTTCTCCCGGGCCCGAGTTTCCGGACGAGGCAACCACGACCGTGCCCATCAGGGCCGCGTTGCTGGCGGCAACTGCCGTCGGATTATCCGGACCGCCACCGCCCCCGAGGCTCATGTTGATCACGTGAGCCACCGGCTTTGGCAACAGCGGATTGTTTAGCGTGAACGGCGAGACCGAATCTTCCAGCGCCATCATGGTGTCCGAAGATTCGCAACCGCCGATGGGCTGAACCTGGCTGACCGTTGATTTAATGTCGCTGCAAACTTTGTAAGACATGAGCTTCGCCTGCGGCGCGACGCCGTGCAGCCGAACTCCATCCAGCGTTTGCGACAGATAGCCCGCGACGGTGGCGGCGACGTGCGTGCCGTGACCGAAACCATCTTCAACGGCGAGATCTGTGAGCGGCAGGTAGTAAACGACTTTCTTGTTCGTATTTGCCTGCGTCGGTCCCGCCGGCATTACCGCCAAGCGCGGCGGCGTGGGATCGCCGCCGAACATCGGGTGCGTCCAATCGATGCCGGTATCGATAATCGACACATACATGCCCTGGCCTTCGTAACCCTCGTTCAGCGTGTCGAACTGAGTTAGCTCAGCGGCATTCCCGTAAACTTTGGGAGCGCCGATATACGAGACGCTGTTGTTGAGCGTCGTGATGAGTGTTTCGTCCGCGTGTACGCTCTTAACTTCGGGCATGTTGCGAAGAGCGCCAATGGAATTCTGGCTAACTTTCAAGGCCATGCCGTTGTAAACCAGCGAGTAGCGCAGCGGCATAGTCGCCGCGATGTTGCCGTCGTAATTCTTTACGTCGCGCGAGACCAGCGTCGCGCTGATGCCTTTGCCGGCCAACGACGTCAGAAAAGCATTCTGCTTAGCGGTCAACCCATCGCGATAAGCCCTGAGCTGATCCTGCGACACCGTGCCGCCGGACTTCTCCGTCCGGGCCTTGTAAACAGCACCGGGTTCGTCCCGCAATTCGACGATGACCGAAACCGTGTTAACGCCCGCGCTTGCAGGAGCAGTCAGCGCTCGGCTCAGGACAACGGCGGCCACGGCTACAACAACCAGCGCGGTTAATATCGCGCGCAACTGAGAATTCTTTTCCAACATTCGACAAGCCCTCCAGAAGTGTTTTCAGTTCGTACTGAATTGTGCAGAGGATAGGAAAACAGCCTTGAGAAAAACTTGAGGCTCATGAAGGGTCGGGGTTGAGCAGGCTTGAGGTCGGGAAACCGTCCAGAAAACCAACCTAAAGGGAGGCCACACAATCCGGGTGCAAGCAATTTGTAAGATTCGGCCGGACAAGAAAAGCGCGTGAGGCTGGAACCTCACGCGCGTGTAGCGAGCGTTTGCTCGACAGGCGAAACCCCTATTCGCCGAACATCAGGTTAATCAGTCGCGATGCGGGGTGAAGAAACTCTGCTCTCTTGACGACGCGGCCTGGCTCAAAACGCGGACCGGGTATGGCCTGGAATTGTCCGGGTGCAATCTGTCGCACTTCAGCCGGGAACGCTTCCATCAAGCCTTTGTCGATCGCAATCTGCACATAGCCGCGAAGACTACCGGGTATTTCGGCGTTGTCGGTTAGAACTTGCCCGCCCTTAGTCACATTGCTATTCGCCAGAGCTCTCGCTTGAGTATCGAGTCGCAACGCGCGAACTAAAGCCACAGCCTGTTCAAGCCGAGAAACCGTTGCGGACGGCGCGAACGATCCGGTGCCTGCGCCCATTACGCCCTCGCGCCTAAGCGATTCGGCGACGAGGGCGTCGGGCGACGCTGGGGTGAGATCAGAGAAGCTCGGTTGGTTTGGAATGAATTGTGGTACACGGGCGGCAAACATCAGGGCGCGGCCCAATTCCATCCGCGTCAATTCTGCTTCAGGCCTGAAGCTCCCCGCGCTTGTGAACATGACGCGGTCGTAGACGAGGCGATAAGCTTTCAAGCGAGAGGCTTCGTCCAGTATCCCGATGTCGTTAATCTCCGTGGGATCGTAAAGATAATGCGTAACGGTAAGGCGGTAGGGTTGGTCGGCCACCATTCCGGCGCCGAATAAACCGGCCTCAACGCGTGCCGTGAGTAAGTCTGCCGCTGGAAATTCCAGCGTGATGCCTTCGCGCGCGCCGAACAGTCCACCGGCATTAATATCGTCCGAAGCCGCAAGTTGTTGACTGCCGCGCAGAACTGTCAGCGACATATCGTTGGCGACAACTTGGGTGTTATCAACTAATACCTCGTCTTCGCCAATCGATCCGCCCCAGTCGAGCTGCACAAAAGTGTAGCGGGCGTTAGGGGGAACGATGATGTTGTGCGTATTACTTCCTCCTGACACCACCGTCGATTGAATTCTTTCACCATCGAGTCGCGTAACCGACAAACCTTTCCCGGTAAATCCGAAGTTACCGTAGGCCTTGGACGGGTTGTAAGCAGCATCCACAGCCGCGTGAACGTTCGCCATACCGGCGCCGGCTTCAAACTGATCGTAGACAGTGAGCGGCGTCGCGGTCCGCTCGATTAAAGCCTTCACATCGTCAGGTGTGAGCGATGGGTTGGCGGAAAGGATGTTGGCTACGACTCCGGCCAGATGCGGGGCCGCCATCGAAGTGCCGCTGATCTGTGTGTAATTAGCGACGAAGGCCGCGGGAATTTCAGCATCAGTGTGCAGGCCATTGGCCGCGGGATTGACCCGCGCACGAGCGGCAATCACCGCGCTGCTCAAACCCGAACCCGTCGAACCGCCTGTTCCCGGCGTTACGATCGACGGATGAAGATCAGTGCCGAAGAGCCCACGCGAAGAAAAACCGGCGAGGCGTCCCTCTTTCGTCGCCGCGCCCACGTTGATGACCCAGGGCATCGACGCCCAACGATTCTGCGAGTTCGCATCCGGACCGTCGTTGCCGTTGGCGAAGATCACGACAATGTGCGCCTGGTCATGCAGGATACGGCTGGCTACATTAATCGGATGATCCGGATCAACTGCTACTGCTGAGTTACCCCACGAGTTGTTGACCACGCGGATGTTGTAGCGAAACTGATTTGTGAAGCAGTAGTCGAACGCGGCAATCTGCCCGATGATGAACAGACCTGCGCCTGAGCCGAGTCCGAGTATGTTCGCGCCCGGAGCAACACCTTGATAAAGGCCGCCGCTCGCTATGCCGGAGCCGGCCGCGGTACTAGCGACATGAGTTCCGTGGCCGCCGTGCGAGTCGGTATTAATCACATCCTCGACATAAACCGGCGGGAGGATTCCCAGGAGCGGGTTGCCGAGTGTATTCGGCCGCACCAGCAATCCGTCCTTGTCGTTCATGTTGACGAGGACGTTTTGAATGGTCTTTCGCATCGGGTCGAGCGCGTCGTACTCAACATCCGGGTGCGTGCCGTCAACGCCCGTATCGTTGATCGCGATAGTAATCCCACGGCCTGAGACGGGCATGCCGCTGTTTCGTTTGGTTAAGTCGGGGTCGGTGCGCAGACGGTCCACCCCAATCAAGGGCTTCGTCTGATTAAGATAAAGCTGTACCGGCGCATTGAGATAAATCGAGCGCAACTGGCTCCAGCTTGTCATTTGCCGAATCTGCATAGGTGTTGCGTTAACAAAGACAATCGGAAAGTTCCTCATGCGAATCCCGGCCGTAATGCCGAGTCCGCGAACGGCCGCGATTTGCGAGTCCGCTACTTTGTCACCGTGGAAAGTCAGAATAACGCCGAGCTGCATACCTGGTTGTGCGACCTTCAGCCGTGACGCCAACTCCGAATCGATTTTTGGCGCCGCAAAACTTGCGCTCGCAAAAACTATCAGCGCTAAGGCGGCTAAGCTGGTGCGTACGACTTTCATCGGTCTAATTCCTCCTGCTTCGGTCGTCGTCTTCAAAAAGCTTCCTTGGGGTTGGCTCTCTCCCCTCCTCTCCGCTTGCGGAGAGGGGGCGGAAAAATGACCGGGCCGATTTTCCATGTCTCGGCCCGGCCGTTGTTTGTTACTGCACCCGGAAATTCGAGCCGGCCGCCAAGTCCGAGCTCAACAGCAGCCCGCCGGTCACTGAGGCGCCAATCAGAACTTGCGCCTGTGCCTGGGTGTTCGTCGTGGTGGTGCCCAAGACGTTCGATCCGACGGCCTCGCTAATCCGATCGACGGAGAGACGGATGATGATCTTGTTTCCAACGATCTGCCCCGAATCAACGGGTCCGATGGTTTCCTGATTGCGTGTTCCCGTCGGCAGCGTTGTGATTTTTCCGTATTCGTAGGTCGTGGCCGCCTCGTCAATGGACGCGGTTACGAAAATATCGGTGGCGCCAAATGTAGAGGTCACCGTCCAACGCATGTTCGGCGCGGTTACTGAGAGATCAACCAAATCAAGCGTGTACACAATCTGGTTCAAAGCCGGGTCGTATGCGAAGTCTGCAGAAACGATATCCTGCGCATCCGTGCCGGTAGCATCGCCGGTTATGTCCGTGATCTCAGGGCGCGTCGGGTCTTCAACCGGGAATAGGTCCGCCGGATGATTCACCGGACTGAGGTTAAGTGCGCGGCGCACGGCGTTGTGCGCATCGACATAGCCTGAGCCCACAACCCTTTCTTCATACGGCATCGGCGTCGCCGTTTGCCGGAGAATCGTCACCACCTCGTCCGGCGTGAGCGTCGGTTGGGCTTCAAGCATCAACGCGACAACTCCAGACACGTGCGGACAGGCAAAGCTGGTCCCTTGTGAAGTTGTGTAGTACGGCAGATAGGCCGGCGGAATCGTCGTCAGATCGTTTGCGCCTACAAAGAGCGGCACGGCGCCGATAGTGTTTGTAAGCCCCACACCCTTCATGCGTGCGCTCTTAATATCCACGCCCGGAGCGGTAACGTCGGGACGGAGATTCGGCACCGCATTTGGATCGGCGGGCATTCCAGCGATGTCGGTGCCCTCGCCGTTGTTAACGCCTCGCGAACTGAAACCGGCAGGTGTGCCCAGGCCGCGCTTCTCACCGGCGGCCACCGAGATGGTCCATGGCATGGTTGAGTACGGGTTGATCGCGTTCGCTACATCGCCGGCGTTTCCGGCGGCGAACACAACGACGATATTGCGGTCGTGCGCGGTGCGGGTTGCGATGTTGATTGGATCATCCGGGCTGATGCCTTCGGCTGAGAGCGATGAGCCCCATGAGTTGTTAATGATCCTGATGTTGTAAACAAACTGGTTGACCAGCAGATAGTCGTACGCACCCAGAATCGTAACCAGCGGGAGTCCGAGCTCGTTGCCCGCATTCATCCCGATCAGGTGCGCGCCCGGCGCTACGCCACCATAAAAGTTTCCGGATTGAGCGCCCGTGCCCGCCGCAACTGCTGCGCCGTGGGTTCCGTGTCCCGATTCCACGTCGGAGTGCGGTTGGTTCTCGATGTAAACAGGAGCGTAGAAGCCGGCGGCTGTGTAGGCCACATCAAAAACGTTGAGGCCGATGCCGATGGCCAGCCCGCCATCGCCGACGGTCGTCTCTGAATGAGGCTGGATCACGTTCTGAACAGTCTTGGTTCCATACTTCAAATCCGCATGGGTCGCATCAATGCCGGTGTCGATGTATCCGATACCAACACCCTTCCCCGAGATCGGCATGCCTGGATTCTGGTAATTGGCGAGTTGCACGTCGCGGTCGGCCATCATTTGGGGCACGCCGATGAAACGACGGCTTTCGTTCATGAAAGGCTTCATGATGCGATTCGCCCAAATTGATTTCACGCCCGGCTGTGTCCTGACTGATGCCAACTGCGTCGCGTTCATCGGCGCGATCACTATCGGCAATTCACGCATCTTGATGCCTTTAGTAATACCGGCCAATTGCAAGCGATTAAGGTCGCTCGACGAAGGCATCGCCTTGTAAGTGATCACCACCGGAATCGCTTTCAGGCCGCCCCGCAAGTTGAAGTGGTTAACAATCAGCGGATCCACTTTGGCGGTGTTGGCAGTGGATGTTTGGCCCGTACCCAGTCCGAGTTGCGCGGTGCTCCGTTGCTCGGCCAACTGCACGAGCGCGATAACAAGTGCGGCGACGATGATGGCTGCTTTCTTCATTGCTAGTCTCCTTCTCTTCCTCTTCTATGCGGTCGTCTTTCCACCTGTCGGTTTAGGGGCCGCCTGACTCTGCCGGCAGGAGGCCCCCGCGCCGATTCAGGTCATGACGCTGTTTCCCAGACAAAACAGCGCCGTGACCCGGCTCGTTTAGCTACCCGCTTCAAACCTCGCGCGGTAGTTGTGAAGCGCGTAGGCAAGCCACGCACGCGTCGTCGGATCGTTTGCCTTAACTCGGGCCTTCAAAGTGGGCTGCAAATCAAACGGCCCTTGCTCAAGCGAGAAGTAGGCCTGCAGGATTCCCCGATCGAGAGCGAGCTGCACGTAACCTCGCATCGTGGCGGAAATTTCCAGGTTGTCAGCCAACGTCAAGGTCTGATTTCCGTACGTGACCGTGACGTTTGATCCGGTGCGGGCTTTCGCTTCGCTGTCCAGACCGAGGGCGCGCACCAAAGCTACGGCCAGGTCCAGCCGACTGACATTGCCGGCAGGATTAAAACTCGAGCCGCTGGCGCTCATCATTCCGTTCGGGGTGAAGTTCCAGTCGCGCGAATTTGAACCTTTAGCGGTGACCGCCTCAGCGATCGCCGCCAGGTCGCCGGAAACGTCCGCGAACTTCGGCGTCGCGAAGCGCGATTGACGCAGGCCGGTGTTGAGAACTAATAACCGGGCAAAGTCTTCGCGCGTGACGTTTGCATCAGGATGGAATAGACCATCAGCAAGAAGATCCATCCGCCGATCAACTACCACGTCTTGAATCTGCTTTTCAGCCACGTGCCCGCTGATGTCCGCGATTTCCTGAAGCGTGAAGATACTGCGGTTGATAGTGCCGTCAACGCGTTCGGGCGCGCCGATGCCCACCGGCGAATTGGCCGCCGCTGCGGCTGCGAGTCCACGCAATCCTCTAATCTCAGCAGTCCACTGGCCGGCTTTGGGGTGCTTAACGAAGATCCGCCGGCGTGGTGAATCAAGCACCGGAAGAGTCAACCCGCTGTTGTAAGCGCAAGGCGGCACTCCCTGCGGATCAGAAGCGGCCGGAACACATCCTGGCGGATAAAGTGCCAGCCCCAGAGAATTGCCTACTTCATTCGTGGCCGGATTGTCATTGTTATCGTTGGCGTAGCCGAATGCGATTGACACATCGAGCACGCCGTATCCTTCCGAGACTTCAAATCGGTAAGTGTTTGTGTTCGAAGCCTGAGGCCCGGGGGTCTGCGGCGTGTAGTTGATGGTAAACGCCTGGGTCGGCTCCTTGGTCGTGGCGTACTGTGCGTTGTACGAGCGATTATCGGTGGCGCCAGTGTAGCTGCCATAGTTCCTCGATCGGTTGAACACATTATCGACCGCGGCATAAGAGTTTATGTAGCCTGCGCCGACTTGATACTCGTCGTAACCGGGCATCTGCGTAGCCGTCTGCTGAAGAATCTGTTTCACCTCGTCGGGATTCAGCGTGGGATCGGCATCGAGCATCAACGCGACAGTACCGGCGGCAAATGGCGTTGCCATCGAGGTCCCACTGATCTGCGTATAGAACGGAACATACGCCGGGGAAATTTCCAGGTCGTAATCGCCGCCGTTCGCCACCACGTTGGTGGCTGAACGAGTGGAAATCATGTCGTGCGTAAATTTCGCCGCGTTGGACTCAAACTCACGGCCCGTGCCAGGAGCAACGATTGTCGGAGCGTCGAAGTCGTTATTCGGATCGCTGTCAGCCAGGCGTTCTGCTTTAGAAGTTCCGCGCGACGAGAAGCCGGCGAGCCCACCCTCTTTCGTGCCCGCGCCGACTGAGATCACCCAAGGCGCTTTGGCGTACGGGTTATGCGTGTCTGGCCCAGGGCCATCGTTACCCGCAGCGAAAAGCGAGATAATGTTGCGGCCGTGAGCCTCTCTGGTCGCGAGGTTGATCGGATTGTCGGGGTTGAAGGCGCCTGAGCCACCCCAGGAGTTCGAGATAACTCGGATGTTGTATACGAACTGATTTGCGAGCGACCATTCATAGCCACCCAGCGCATTCAAAATAAATAATCCTGCGCCTGAGCCCGTGCCAATCAGCTTTGCACCCGGCGCCACACCGGCATAGAGCCCGCCGGACTGCTGGCCCGATCCGCCCACGATGCCTGCGCAGTGCGTGCCGTGACCAACGTGCGTATCGGTGTTCGGCACATTCTCGACCACCTGGAGACTAAAGAATCCATCCAGTGGCAATGAGACGACGGCATTCTCAGTATCTGAGTCGGTGAGTATCTGGACGTTCTGAATGACGTGTGGACCGAGTTTCAGATCGTTGTGCGTGGCATCGATGCCGGAATCATTGATCACGACGGCGAAGTTGCCCTGGCCGGAAACGGGCTGACCACCATTGCGTGAAGTCACCGCCGAATCGGTGCGCAAGCGATCCACACCCGCCAGCACGCGGGCCTGCGCCATGTAATAGTAAAGACGGTCATTGGACCAGACTGAGCGGACCGCGCCGTTTGACGCGAGGGCGCGCACCTGGCCGGCAGTCGCATTCGTCGCGACTATGCCCAACTGCTGCAGCTTGTACCCGCGAGTAATTCCCAAGCGGCGCAAAACACTCAAGTGGGATTCGTTCAGTCCATTTGTTGTATTGAAAGTTACGATTACTGTGCCGACACTCAACGAGTCGGCGGTGCCGGCGAGCCGGGATTGCAATGTGGAACTCAAAGTCGCCGCTGAGACCAAAGCGCTGGTCGCCAAAACGAGTAATAAGGCGCCGAGAGTGGCAGAGATTTTTCGAAACATGACAGAGTCTCCTTTCAGATCCGCTCGCTGATTTCATCTGGGTTAGCTGGCTGCATCTGGTTCATCGTTGAAGTGAGCCCAGCTTAGCGATGGAGACTTGAGAAAAACTTGAGGGTTATCGGCTCTTGGAGGTGAGCAGACTTGAGGTTTCGAAAATCAAAACAAATACGGAGTGCGGCGAGCGGATATAATTTTTTCGCAAGCAATTCGCAAGGTGGAGAGCTCGCCCCCGGCTGCTTTGCTCGAACCGCATTCCTAAGTCGCGAGTCCGCGGAGCGGACGTCAGCATAAAGCCTGGGGCGTCAGCCCCAGGCTTAAAAGAACAAAATGGGATCGAGCCCGCGAAGCGGGCGATAGCTGTCGCGCGAGACCTCAATCCGGAGCTTCGGCTGCCGCGGTGGGCTAATGCTTTTTATTGATCGCTCATCCACGCCACATCTAGCCTTGCAGTATTCAACAAGCTGCAAAGCAGCGGCTGTAGTTAAGCCCAAGGCGAGGCTCTGCGAGCCTTGGGTAACCAGTATCCAAATTTTGCGGGAGCCGCGGAGCGGCGACTAATCACTTAACGAGGGCAGGCGCGTGTTTTTTGACTGGAGACCCAAGACCATCAACTCGAGACTGAGATGTCGCCCGCTTAGGGGCTCCGCTCATCAAAACCGGCATGGTTTCCCCAAGGCTAGCAAAACCTCGCCTTGGGCTTAGCTAAGCTCGCCGCTTCGCAGCTCGACGAGGCACTGGCTTTTTCGGCAAAGCCGGTGGGTTCGATCAAGACCCCGCGAATTCGGTTTTCAGCGCGCCAAAACGAAAGGGCTCATTAACGCGCACTGTCGCCTTGCGCCGCGACTCTTTTAGCCACTTGGTGAGCTCTTCCGCCTGACGTTTTGCCAGCAGCCGGGCTCGAATCTCCGGCGTCATCTCTGCCAGAGTGCGCGCACGCGCGGTCTCACGCGCGAAGACCTTAATTATGTGAAAGCCATATTCCGTTTCAACCACGTCGCTCACCGACCCAGCTCTAAGCTTAAAGGCCGCTTCATCAAAAGCCTTTGCGTGTGTGTCTCGCGTGAAGGTGCCTAAACTGCCCCCGGCCTCACGGGTGCCTGGATCGTCGGACGACTCTCGGGCCAGCTTCGCGAAATCCGTGCCGCTCGCGGCCTTGCGGCGTAAATCTTCGGCGCGGCGGCGACGCGCAGCCATTTCTTCGCGAACCGCTGTTGCCAAAGAATCGCCGGACAGGTTTTTTTCTTCTCTCAGTTGGCGCTCAATGAGATTGGCGCGCGCGGCAATCAAAATGTGCGAAGCGGTGATGCGTTCGGGCTGCTGAAAGTTTGGCTCAGCCTTCTGCGCTTCGTAGTAGTCACTTATTTCTTTTTCTGAAACTGACAAGTCCTTACTCAACTCGGTGCGCATCAATTCGCCATAGAGTTCCGACTTAATGACCTCGAGGTACTCAGTGCGTGACAGCCGAAACCCATTGAGGTATTCGTCATACTTTTGCTCCCCACCAAACTGTTGAATCGCACGCTGTTCAGCGGTTGCCAATTTATCCGGCGCAATGGTCAGGCTGCGGCGTTGGGCTTCCTGGGCGATCAGGGCCCGGTCGATTAATTCCGAGACGATTCCTTCGCGTAGTTGCTCGACTTTTTTTCTGCCCTCATCGGTACTTGGATCCAGGGCCAGCGCTTCTTTGCCGTTCTTCAGATACATCTCGTAGAACTTGGTGGAGATCTCCTGACCGTTCACGGTCGCAACCACCGGTGGAAGCGAGCCATCGCTTGTTTTTGTTTGCAGTGCGTCATTGCTGGCGCATGAGCTGTAGAGCAGACACAGCGTCAGCAAAAAGAAAATGCGCATCGGAAGCTTACGGGCAGGCATTCTCGCGGCGTGTTAAGGGGTCGAACGCACTCTGAACGAGTCGAAGAACTGTTCGCATTTCTCGGCCAGCGCGGGACTGTCGATGGACTTTGGAGTGATGCACTGGAGCACAAACACCCGCGGCTTCACGTCATAGAAGCGCGCTCGATCGATAAACTCCAAACCCTGCTCAGTCCGCGCAGTGACCTTAATTTGCCGCCCGGGCGCGCCACCCAAACTCATCGAGTGCTCGTCCAGCAGAGTGCCTTTGATGCTGTTAACCATCCCGTCCCGCGCCTTATCAAGCGAGAACACAACGTCGTTCGCATAATCGAAGTACGCAACCATGAACATTCCCGAACTGCCGGCAGCCGTCGCCATGTATTGGGTCATCGGCAACCCGTCAGGCGTATTCACCTGCTGCGACGAGATTTTCGGCTGGGCCGGAAGCAAAACGGTGTAGCGCCCCTCAGGTGATGTGTATCTAAACGAAGACGATGGCGCCTCGGATTGCGGTGGGGTTTGTGTCTGCGGCGGCCGCACTGGTGGCGCAGTTCGCTCTTTGTGTTCCTGCGCGAATGTAGCTGCCGAAGAAATCAGTAAAGCAAGGATTGCAATAGTCGTTTTTCTCATGGCGGATCCGATCAACTGTAGTCTGACGCGCGAATCATAACAGAGACCGCATCGTCCCGAACAGAGTAATTCAAGTTCACCCTATGTTAGTATCCCGGCTCATCAAATTCAGGCGAGGGTTCAATTAAATGAGACGAGCATTCCTTCTGTCTTTGGCGGCCGCGGCGTTGGCGTGGTGTGTTTTGACGCCCGCGGCGAAAGTTTCGTCACAGTCCTCGGCCGCGGCAACTCGCTCGCTGCAAGTGTCGGGCTTGCGCGCCCCGGTCACCGTGCGGCGGGACGATCGCAGCATTCCGTATATCGAAGCCACAAACGACGAAGACTTGTATTTCGCCCAGGGCTATGTCACGGCAAGCGATCGCTTATGGCAGATGGATTTGCAGCGTCGCACGGCGCGGGGTGAGCTTTCTGAAATCTTTGGGCAAGCCACGCTCGCGCAGGATAGGCTACATCGCACATTCGGTTTCGGCCGCATGATCGATCAAGCCGCCGCCAACCTCAATCCCAAATTCAGTGTCGCGGTCACGGCTTATGCCAAAGGCGTCAATGCGTACATCAATTCCCTCACCGACCAGACGATGCCGCCCGAGTTCCGCCTCCTACAGTACAAGCCGCGCCCCTGGGCGCCCGCGGATTCATTAGCCGTCGGCGCGCTGATGGCTGAGTACCTGTCTTCCACGTGGCAGTTGGACCTGATGCGCGCCTCGCTGGCCTCTCTTCCAAAAGAAAAACGCGAAGCGCTCCTGCCTGAAACCTCTCCCCTGGATGTTTTGGTCGTAGGTTCAGATCGGCGTCAAGCGCAAACTATCAGCCCCGCCGTTAGAGCGGGCGTGTCGCCAGCGATCCTCGCCGAACTGCACAAACTCTGCGAGGCACAGCAACGTTCGTTCGAGCTGCTCGGTCTCACACCACCGGCAGTGGAAACGATTCACGCCAGCAACAATTGGGTCGTGTCCGGGAAGCGCACCGTTACCGGCAAGCCTATGTTGGCGAACGATCCGCACATTCCCGCGTCAGCACCAGGCATTTGGTATCAAACGCAACTGAGTGCGCCGGGAATGCATGTGGCCGGCGTGACGTTTCCGGGCGCCCCGGGAATTGTCGCCGGCCACAACGAACACATCGCCTGGGGCGTCACGAATCTCGGGCCAGACGTGCAGGACCTTTACATCGAGAAGTTTGATAAGGCGAATCCAACGAAGTACCAGACGCCCACCGGTCTGCGCGACGCCGAAGTGCGCCAGGAAGAAATTAAGGTTCGCAAGGGCTTCGGCTCGCCGGAGACCGAAACACAAACATTCAAAGTAACCGTTACACGCCACGGCCCGATCGTTTTAGAGAAGGACGACACGCGTTACGCGCTTCGCTGGACCTCGCTCGACCCCTCGACACTTCAGACGGTGGGGTTTCTTGAAGTGAACGGCGCGCGGAACTGGAAAGAATTCACCGCCGCGCTCAGCCGTTACCGCGGTCCGACGCAGAATTTCGTCTACGCAGATGTTGACGGCCACATCGGCTATTACGGCGCGGGTTGGATTCCGATTCGCAAATCCGGTGACGGTAGCGTGCCTTACGACGGCGCGACGGACGAAGGCGAATGGACCGGCTACATTCCGTTCGAAAAACTCCCGCACCTTTATGATCCGCCTTCCGGGATTATCGTCACCGCGAATCAGCGCGTCGTGGGATCGAGCTATCCATATTTCGTCAGTCACGCGTGGGCGACGCCTTATCGCGCGCGGCGCATCGCTGATTTGCTTTCAGCGAAACCAAAACTTACGACTGACGACTTTCGAAAGGTCCTCGGAGATGTTCACTCAATCGGCGGCGTCATGTTTGCGCGCGGCGCGGCAAAAATCTTACGGAGCGCAGGCGGCTCTGCGAGCGCAGGTAACCTGCCTCCTTCACTCATTGCCGATCTTGAATCATGGGACGGCGCCATGTCCGCGGATTCGCGCATGGCGTTGGTCGTCTGGCAGATGCGCCGCGCGTTTCGTGATCGCATCATTAACGCAGCTCTCGGTCCGGACCTTGCCCGCACGTACGCATGGCCGCAGGCCGACCTTTTGGCCGATCGCGCAGTCACCGAACAGCCGCGTGAATGGCTGCCGAAAGAATTTGGGAGTTATGCGGAGCTTCTCAAAGCGTCGTACGAGGATGCACGGCAGGCGCTCACGAAGAGTCTTGGCGCTGACGAATCGAAATGGAGTTGGGGAGCGCAGACAAAGGCACGCTTCACGCATCCTTTGGCGGCCGCTCCGCTGATCGGCGCGCAGTTCACCATTGCGCCGATTCCCCAAAACGGATCTGGGGGCACGGTCAATGTGGGCTCCGCGGTCTCAATGCGGCTGATTGCCGACACTTCTGATTGGGACAAGAGTCAGCACGGCATTCCTCTCGGACAGTCCGGATGGCCAAACAGTCCCCATTGGAAAGATCAGCTGGACGATTGGCGCAACGTGACCCCGCGTGCGTTTCCGTTTAGCAAAGCCGCGATCGCTTCGGCAACCAAAGACACCGTGGTGTTGACGCCGAAGTAATGCGGGAGTTATCCGCGGATTACGCAGATTACACGGATCAGTTTAGAGGCGGGCTACTGCCCGCCTTCCTTTGCAACTACTTTGGCGGGCGGTAGCCCGCCTCTAAACTACATATGTTGTTTTCGTATCTGTGTAATCTGCGTAATCTGCGTAATCTGTGGATTCCTTTCGTACTTTCATCGCCATTGAACTCCCCGGCGACGTCCGCGCGCGGGTCGCGCAACACATCGCTTCCCTTCGTCGCGAACTGCCTGACGTCCGCGCGAGTTGGAGCCGTGAAGACAACCTGCATCTGACGCTGAAATTCCTCGGCAACGTTCCGGTGACTGACATTACAAGAGTCTCTGACGCGGTCGCCCGCGCGACCAAATCGGTTTCATCCTTTGAACTAACAATCTCTGAGTGCGGCACTTTCCCAGCACACGGCCGGCCAGGCGTTATCTGGATTGGTGCGCAAGCCTCCGGCCTGCAGAGCTTGCACGCCGCCATCGAAAATGAACTTGCTCAAGCCGGGTTCACCCGCGATTCGCGTCCGTTTCATCCGCATCTCACGGTGGCGCGCCTGCGCCACTCTCAGGGCGCACGTGAGCTGGCTGATCTTCACAAGAGTTCGGCGTTCGTACCGGTCGCCTTCTCTGTATCAGAGGTAGTTGTCTTCAGGAGTGAGCTTCTAAAGCAAGGTTCAAAGCACACAGCGATCTCGCGTCATAACCTGCTCTAGAGAATCCCGCACGCGCTTACACTGATATCTGTTGTGTGTTTCTTCGAATGCGTGTAAGGTTCCGTTTGGTTCTTTCCTGTCCGCTCCCCTCAAAATTCATTCAGAGGTTTTTTTAATGAAGTATTGTCCGGCGTGCAATTTTACGTTTTCCGATTCGCATAGCGTGTGCGATTTCGACGGTACCGAACTGGTTCAGAGTCCTCAGCCGAAGTCATTAATGAGAGTGCCACAGCCTTTTTCACATCCGCGGCCTGGATTAAAAAAGCCGATGGTGCTGACGAGTCTGGCGGTGCTGGGACTCTTTCTGAGTGCCGTGTTCATTGGTTATCTCGAATCTCCCGCCCCGTCCATAGCCATCGTGACGGACCACAAGTCACAGCAGTCATCGCGGGCCGTGACGCCGGTGGCGAAAACAGATGGACAATTAGCGCACGATAAATCAACAGTGTCGCCTTCGCGCATCGTTAGTTCGCGTACGGTCCGCCGGAGCCGGAACCGATCGGCCACTCCTTCAACGGCGCGCCTTCATCGAAAGTCCGCGGACAGTTCCCGCCATGCGGTTGTCGCGCGCACCCAGGATTCGAAGCGCACTTCGAACGAAAAGTCGCCGAAGATTGTGGCGGTTCTTAAGACAACCTGGAGAGTTTTGAAGAAGCCTTTCGACTTCTAAGAATGTCATGCGAAGCTTCCAGGTGAAGTGAGCTTTGACTCATTTCGGATCAGGTAAGCGTTCCATCTTGTAGAAAGTTTCCTTCGTTGGTCGGTCGGGTCTCGGCAGAGGTTGGATGATGGCGGTCCAGAGGTCTTTCGACTCGCGCTTCCAAACGAAAAAGTTTCGGGCCTTTATTACCGGCCCGAATCTGATCGAGTTATCGTCCAGCGCCGTCGCTACGTAACGGGCGCCGTCGCTGCCGCCGCCAAACTCGCCGTCTTTCAATTCAAACCGGGTCGTATCAGTGACCTTCTCGAGCTTCTCGTTTTCGAACCCATCGACAGCCAGCGTCGTGTCGTTCTCCCACCGGTAACGCTCAAAGAAGGCAGGCTGATTAACTCCGGTGCCGCGCCATGTGCCTTCAATCCAACGCAGCTTCTTGAGATCCTCAACGGTTAACTTGGCAGGCGTCGCCGGGACTGGCGTCGGCGTTGGCGTTGCTTGTGTTGAAGTCGTGGTAGCCGATCTCACCGTCAGTTCTGAAGTACCTGCGTAAGCGATCAGCACACCCATAGCGAACAACAACGATAACGCGAATACGAACCTGGCTCTGAGAATCAAAGCGGTTTCTCCCGAAAAACAAAACGGCCGCGTGAGCGCAGCCGTCGTCTTGAAAATGGTCGGGGCGAGAGGATTCGAACCTCCGACCTCACGGTCCCGAACCGTGCGCTCTACCAGGCTGAGCCACGCCCCGACAAGAACTGAATGGATTCTATGTGACGCGCAGGAGCAGGTCAAACCTCTGCATTTTTTGCCTGTGCTGCCTTCTCGCGTCTGGCTTTCAAATATTCGATTAGCGGAGGCACCAACGACAACGCTACAACTATGAGGACGACCCATTCGATGTGCTCATCCAAATCAATTCCAAATTTCGATTTCAGCAGGCTGCCGAGGAAGTAGCCCGCCAGAATCATACTGAAAACCCAGAGAAAACCGCCCACTACGTTGTAGACCACAAAATTGCGGTAAGGCATTTTTGCTGCGCCGGCCACGATCGGCGCGAAGGTCCGCACAATCGGTACAAAACGCGCGATGATGATCGTCTTGCCGCCGTACTTCTCGTAAAACGCGTGGGCCTTTAACAGATGACTGGGTCGAAACAGCAGCGACTTCTCTTTCTTGAAAATGCGCGGCCCCAGACGGGCGCCGGTGTAGTAACCCACGCCGTCACCCACGACCGCGGCCACGAACAAAGTCAACAGCAACGCCGCCAGATTGAGCTTGCCGGTCGCGGCGAACAGTCCGGCGACCACCAATAACGAGTCGCCAGGCAGAAAGAATCCGACCGCTAAACCTGTTTCGGCAAACACGATAAAGATCAGACCCAGGTAGACGAAAATCCCACCCTTCACCAATAACGTCTCGATGATGATCTTCGGATTAAGAAGATCTTTCAGGTAGTGGAATAGTTCGATTAGCGAATCCATTGTTTAGATCTGACTGCTTAAGTTGACCAGCCATGCTGTCCGATTAGCGGCACAAACTGACAAGCGCCGTGCTCTTCAGCTTTGTGTGACGTCTCGGTCTTGATCACGCGCACCAGCTTCTGTGACTCGCGCGTCTCTCCGATGGGAATCACCAGACGGCCTCCGATTTGTAATTGTGAAACGAGGGGATCAGGAATGACCGGTCCGCCCGCGGCCACCAGAATTGCATCGTAGGGGCCATGGGCTTTCCAGCCAAGCGTGCCGTCGAAAGCTTTGACCGTCGCGTTATGAATCCCGAGCTCACGAAGCCGCGCATGAGCTTGACGTGCGAGTTCGCCGATGCGCTCAATGGCAAATACTTGCGAAGCAAGCTGCGCGAGCACCGCGGTTTGATAACCTGAGCCGGCGCCAATCTCGAGCACGCGACTTTTCTTGTCGAGCTCCAGCAGTTCCGTCATGCGCCCGACGATATATGGCTGTGAAATCGTCTGATTAAAATCGATGGGCAAAGCGTGGTCGCCGTACGCCGTTCCCTGCAAGGCCTGCGACACGAAGAAGTGCCGCGGCACGGTCAACATCGCATTGAGCACCTGCTGATCTTTGATGCCGTAATGATCGCGCAGCCGTTCGACCATGCGCTCGCGCGGAATGCGGTACTCGGCTTTGAGCGTTGTTGCTTGTGAAGAGAAACTCAAGTTGTTAGGTTGCGCGTCTTAACTTTGGAGCACTTCTACAGAGTTCAGGTAGCTCCAGGAATCCAGGGACGACAAGAGGGCGTGGTCAGTCATGTCGCTCTTCAAGGGAGTGATTGAAACGTAGCCTTCTTCGATTGCTCTATAGTCCGTGCCGCCTTCCGCGTTCGAACGAAAATACTGTTCGCCAATCCAAAAGTAAGGTTTGCCCCGCGGATCGATGTGCTCAGTGATCACGGGACGCGCATTCTTAATGCCTTGTCGCGTGACGCGCACGCCTTTGATTTCGCCTTGCGGCACGTTCATGTTCAGCAGCGTGCCCTCCGGCAAACCTTCGCTGAGAATTTTTTTGGTGGCGAGCACCGCGAAGCGCGCCGCTTCCGCAAAATCAAAGTTCTCACGCGCCACCAGACTCACGGCGAGCCCCGGAACGCCGAGGATCGTCGCTTCCAGCGCGCCGGCCACAGTTCCCGAGTAAGTCGCGTCATCACCCAGATTGCCGCCGTGGTTAATGCCTGAGACGCAAACGTGCGGATGTTCGTCCTCTCCAAGAATTTTGTGGAGCGCGAGAGTTACACAATCAGTCGGTGTGCCATCCACGGTCCAGTGCCGGCTGTCTACCTGGCGAATGCGCAGCGGCCGCGCCAGTGTGAGGCTGTGCGATGCGCCGCTCATTTCAGATGCGGGCGCAACCACGTACACGTCACCCAATTCGCGAAGCGCGCGCTCCAAGGTGCCAAGCCCGTCGGAGTGGATGCCGTCATCGTTTGTGATCAAAATGCGCGTCATTCAGATGCCGCTCAATTTTATACCAGGTTCGATCAAGCAGACTGCCGCGCAACGTTTTTTCAACGTGCACGGCCAGTCTCAGTTTTGCTGGGATCGATCTGGTGAGTCGCGGTTAATTGGCCGATTGATCTCAATTAGTCGGACGGGGCCGCGGACGTGCCTTCTTCTTGTTACGTTTGCGAGCCAAAGCCGATTTGAGTTTCGCCTTTTGTCCCGGCGGCATAAAGAAAGCATGCTTCTTCGCGTCTTTGATGATTTCTTCGGTCATCACCTTGCGCTTGAAGCGACGGAGCGCGCTTTCGATTGACTCGCCGGGATTGACGTTCACTACTGCCATCTAGTCATCACTTCCTTCGACTGTTCAGTTTCCGACCTGCTATTTAACACGCTGTGATTGAGTCGGGTCAAGCGGACATGAGAAACCCCGCGAGCTTTAGTTCACCCGCGGGGCTTCGAAGCCATTGAAGCAACGTTAGACCGTGACCACGGCAGCGCTTTTCTTGCCGTTGAGCCCCTGAATTTGGACGGGCTTGTCACCGTTGTCCGCTTTCGTGAGTTGCTGTTGCTTCAGCACCATATCCTGATAAAGCTTCCGCATCATCACTTTTTCTTCGTGCGCCGTCTTCGGCCCTTCCATCTGCGGCTTGTTCGGACGCGCCAGGTCGATGTCGTTCAGTTTGAGATTGTGCGTCGGGTCAGCCATCGGAACAGCTTTGCCACCCGCAAAAATCTCGTGGCGGCCGTGTTCGTCGTACCACTTGGCGACGGTCGCGTTCTGGTGCATGTGCTCAATGATGTTGCGCCAGCCGATGCCCGTGTTGTAAGCGCAGAAGCTAATCTCGCCTTCCTGCGTGCCGTAGGGAATGATGCACATCTCCGTACGGCGGAAGTCGTAATTGAAGAGATCCTGGAACCACATGCCCGCGATGAACAGGAAGTTCCAACGATCCGAGCGACGCTTCTCAATATCCTCGGCGCTCCGATTGCCGTCGACCTTGCCGTAATCTTTTCCCGTCAGGCCGAAGGACTTGTCGAACTTCTTGAAGAGCTCATACAGGTTGAACTGCGAGGGCGCCGCAAACGGTTGATAGTGCTTCAGCAGAGCGAGCCCCATCATGAAGTTCGACTTCCATTTGCCGCGGGCCGCATCGGTGATCTTCCGCATGTCTTTCACCAGACCGGGAATATTCAGGAACGCCGGAACCGGACTCATTTCCTTGGTTTCTTTGTCGATCATGACGGCCGTGCCCACGCCGCAGTTCGGATGGCAGCCGCACGAAACCTGGCCCCAGTCAGCGTCAGGACCGTGCACGAGATCCGCAAAGTCTGCAAACGCGCCCATGAGCGAGAGCGGGAACCAATCGCGCGTCGGCTCAGTGATGCCAACCTGGTTTTTCACGTCGTGTGCGAGGTGCGACAGCGTATAGCGCTGTTGCAGCCGTCGTTCAGGTGTAATTGCTTCATCACGACCGGTGAACGAAACGGGCTGGAACGAAAGAAACGCAATCTTCTTGGGATTGTCGAGCGCGAAACGGATGATCGAACCTACCTGATCATTGTTGATGCCGTTGACGAGCGTGGTAACGAGTACGATTTCAACGCCCGCCTCGTGCAGATTGTTAATCGCGCGGAGCTTCACGTCGAATAGATTGCCGACCTGACGGTGGCTGTTCGCATCGTTGCCGATTCCGTCGAACTGAAAATAGACGTAACGCAGACCCGCTTCAGCGGCCTGACGGCAGAACTCTTTGCTCTTGGCGAACTCGATACCGTTAGTCGCCGCCTGGACCGAGTTGTATCCAACCTTCCGCGAGTATCGAATCGCCTCAATGAAGTGCGGTGAAATCGTCGGTTCACCGCCTGAGAACTGCACCGACATCTGCCGGCGAGGCTTAATCGAGATCGCGTTGTCCAAAATCTCTCTAATCTCTTCCATGCTCAGTTCATGGACGAACCCAACCTGGTTCGCGTCCATGAAGCATGGATCGCACATCATGTTGCAGCGATTTGTCAGGTCGACCGTAAGCACCGCACCGCGACCGTATTTGATCGTGCTGGTGCCATGATTGTGCAGCTTTTCGTCGTTATGCGACTGGATATCTCGACCGGGGAACATCGCCTCGATATGCGTGAGGAATTTCGAGTCGATGGCCATCATGTCTTCGAAACTACCGTGGATGGGACAATCCTTGATCATCCAAATCTCGCCATCACGTTCAATAATCTGAGCTTTGATCTCACCAACCTTCTCGTTGATGAGTACCGAGACGTCCTTCTGGCCGCTCAGGATTTGCTCACGCGCCTCGATGACACAATTCGGGCACAGCGAGTCAGTCGTTCTCGGCCATCCCAAGGTAGGCTTTGTTTTTTGCCATGACTTGAGCAGCGGTTTGTCGGACCACTTCGGGGTAAAAGAAGGATTTGGCTTGTACTTATTTACAGCCTGGATGGCGTTGAATAGCCCACCAGCTACCAGGGTCAAGCCTCGCTCAGCGACTTTAATTGCTTTCATCTAAATCGAATCTCCGTTAGGGGTGTGTACACGAATACCAGTGAAGCCATCGGCAACACGCGTGCCTAGCTCCAGTAATGACCTAACTTATTGTTATCGCTTGTGTTATCACCTTTGTCGCCGAGCTCGAACAGAGGCCCGACACGTGTCACAAAATTCAAAAGAGGCGAAACGTGTCAGCAGGACACCTCTTTGGCCGCGGAATGCCCTCAGCCCATTTCCGTTCGCCGCGCGTTCGCCGAATTAAGCGCTTAATCGCCGTTACTTGATGTAAACGTTGAGGTTACGTTGCTAACTTGTTGCAGTAAAATGGTATTGCGCCTCTGTAAAACCGCTGTTACATTCAACGCCACTTGCGCTAAAGCATTGACTCGCAAGGGGATTGGCCGACGAAGTACCACCGGATGTTGCGGCCGCTTCAGTAGCAAACGCTGTATATAGTGCAAAACACGAGTTTTCAGTCCACAGCGGGAGTCGGTAATCAATGAATACGCAGCCCATAAGTCCCCCAATCGGAAAACTGGCGTCTCGATCGAGAGTGACTGCCAGACGAAAGATGGCTTCGTTGCGAATCGGCACTCAACGTCGACAGTTTCGACCCGGGGCAGCGGCGCGAGTCGCGGCGACGATAGTGGACGGGCCTTTGGCGCCACACCGAAGCCGAACGCAAACACAAACAAAACCTTAGACCGACGTAATCGGAGGTGTCCTTTGAACCACCCTGCAAATTCTTCCTGGCTTAACAGCCGACACTTAATGTCCCGCACCGGGGCATCCCAACTGGCGGTTGGGTCGCTCCCGCAACACTCGCGAACAGTTGAACGTGCGTTAGCGAATACGGTCAGGGTGGTTCCCTCGTGGATTTACCTGGCAATGATAGTGATCGCGACCGCGGCGATTTGCGTAACCGTCAACTTCCGCGGGCACACGCAACTGAGCGCTGCCGAACGGCAGTTTCATCAGATGGAAACAGAGATTGCGACTCTGAGTCGCATCAACGCATCCCTGCAAACCGAAGTTATTCGACTCACAACGGAACCTGCGACAATCGAATCTGCGGCGAGAGCGCGTCTTGGTATGGTGCGGCCCAGCGATGTTGTGGTTCCGCTTAAATCTCGATCAGCTACAAATCTGGCGAGTATTTCCTTCGTCCGCTAACAGCACCTGCTTTACCCTGCTGCTCTGTCCACGAAGTCGGGTCCTTCCAAAATCGCGCGGCTGCAGCCTTATCGCAGCCGCGCATCCTTCTTTGCGCAACTGCTTCCTGTTTGACACCCTAAAACCGTTTCAATAACATCAGATTTCAATCAGCAACTGCCATTCTTTTCAAATGCCAACGACAGATACCGCAATTGAGCAGCCGCCGAAGGCTTCCGGAAACGCAGGCGAACGTAAGTCGAGCTTTCGGACGGTGTCACTGGACGAGGTGAATCGTCTCTACTCCCCGGCGGACGTCGCACAGATCAACACCGAAAACGACATCGGTTCGCCCGGAGAGTTTCCTTACACACGCGGAATTCACGCCAGCGGATACCGGGGCAAGCTTTGGACTATGCGGCAGTTCGCCGGGTTCGGCACGCCCGAAGAGACCAACCTCAGGTTCAAGTATCTTTCAAGGGAAGGCCAAACCGGGCTCTCGGTCGCGTATGACTTACCAACGTTGATGGGTTATGACGCGGACTCTCCTCTGTCAGAGGGAGAGGTCGGCAAATGCGGCGTGGCGGTTTCCTCGCTTGCCGACATGGAAGCTCTGTTCGACGGCATCGACCTGGAACAAGTGACTGTGTCGCAAACTATCAATGCGCCCGCGTCGGTTCTACTCGCGATGTATTTGGTGGTGGCCGAAAAACAAGGCGCCGATTGGAAGAAAATATCAGGCACGCTGCAGAACGACATTCTCAAAGAGTACATCGCGCAGAAGGAGTGGATTTACCCAATCCGCTCGGCAATGAAGCTCGTCATCGACACGTTCGAGTTCTGCACTGAGCAGGTGCCGCGGTACAACCCGATTTCGGTCAGCGGCTACCACATTCGTGAAGCCGGAGCGACCGCCCTGCAGGAACTCGCGTTTACGCTGCGCGATGGAATTGAGTATGTCGACTGGGGCATCCGCGCCGGGCTGGATATCGATCGCTTCGTGCCGCGAATTTCATTCTTTTTCAACGCGCACAATGACTTCTTTGAAGAGATTGCGAAGTACCGCGCGGCCAGAAGAATCTGGGCGAGAGTCATGCGTGATCGATTCGGTTCATCGAGTGAACGCACGTTGAAACTCAGGTTTCACACGCAGACAGCCGGCGTTTCTTTGACTGTGCAGCAACCGCTCAACAACGTCGTGCGCGTCGCAATCCAGGCGCTCGCCGGCGTGCTGGGCGGCACGAATTCGCTTCATACCGATTCTTACGATGAAGCGCTGGCGCTCCCGACTGATCGCGCCGCGCTACTTTCCCTGCGCACTCAACAAATCATTGCTGAAGAGAGCGGGGTTGCGAATACGGTTGACCCGCTGGGCGGTTCGTATTTTGTCGAATCGCTAACGCAAAAGATGGAAGACGGCGCGCGCGACTATTTCGAGCGAATCGATAACATGGGTGGGATGGTCGAAGCCATCGAAAAGGGTTTTCCGCAGAGAGAGATTCAGGACTCGGCCTATCAGTATCAGAAAGCGCTGGAGGCTGGAGAGCAGACGATTGTCGGCGTCAATAAGTATCAAATGGAGTCTACGGGCACTGAAGTTCCGATTCTCGTCATCGACGAATCCGTGCGGCACCACCAGCTTGAACGACTGCAACAGACGCGCGATCGGCGAGACAAGCAAGCGGTCGTAAGAACGTTGGACAAACTACGGCATGCGGCTGAGGCCGGTGACAACACAATGCTGGCGACCATCGAAGCTGTGCGTGAGTACGCTACGCTCGGGGAAATTTGTTCGGCCCTGCGCGACGTCTACGGCGTCTATGAAGAACCTGCTATCTAAGCCGGCTCCCTTTCAGCAAACAAAAATGGCCCAAGCAGAAAGAAAGATTCGCGTGCTCGTCGCAAAGCCAGGTCTTGATGGTCACGACCGTGGCGCGAAAGTCATCGCGCGCGCCCTCCGTGATGCCGGCATGGAAGTCATTTACACGGGCCTCCGTCAGACTCCTGAAATGATTGCCGCTGCGGCGCTACAGGAAGATGTGGATGCGGTCGGAGTTTCGATTCTGAGCGGCGCTCACAACACGCTTTGTCCGCGCATCGTCTCGCTACTCCGCGAACAGGGGATGAAAGACACCCTGGTGGTTTTGGGAGGCATCGTCCCGCAAGAAGATATTCCGAAGCTGAAGGAACAGGGAGTGGCGGAGATTTTCCTGCCGGGCACTTCAACCCAGGACATCGCGAAGTTCATCCGCGAGAATGTTCGGCCGCGCGAGTGAGAGCTATTTCTCGAGAAAACGCGCAATTCCCGCTCGACAATCCTTCGTCATCCGCGCGGTAGCATTGATGTCCACGCCCGCGGCCAACGCGTCAGGAAACGCCACCCCGTCAGTTGAATAGAAAAGCTTTTTCGCTAAGCTGAGCGCAGAACGACTCATCTTTGCAAAGCCCCGCGCGAACGATTCGACTTCTGACTCAAACTTGTCGGAGTTAAAAACCTGATTCACCAGACCGAGTTGCGCAGCCTCGCCGGCTGAGATCTCAACGCCGGTCGTAATCAACTCGAAGGCCTTCTTCTCCGACGCACTCCGCCGCAGGATCGCCATCACCATCGCCGGCACAAAACCGATTTTAACTTCAGGGAAGCCAAAGCGCGCGTCGCGTTCGGCGAGAACAATGTCGCAAGCCAGCGCGAGCCCGCTGCCGCCCGCCAACGCGCGACCGCGAACGGCAGCTACAACTGGAACATTCAGCTCGCGAATCAACAGAAACAACTCGGCGAGCGACTGCGCATCTTCCAGGTTCTCGGCGACGGAAGCCCCGGCGATTTTCTGGAGGGCTGACAGGTCGGCCCCGGCACAGAAATCAGAACCAGCTCCGCGCAGCACGATGCACCGGGTGGCATCATCTGCATTCGCCCGGCGTAACGCTGCCTTAAGCCCAGTAACCAGGTCCTCATTCAGCGCGTTGCGCTTTTCCGGACGGTTCATCGTCAAGTACGCCACGCCATCGCGCGTCTCAAACAATACTGTTTCGGATTCTGCCATCTGAAAATTAAGAGAGGCCCAGGCGAGACGCTTCTTCATCTGCGACGTCAATTTCCATGCGCAGAAGCGCCGTCGAAAAGGTCTTCCCCTGCGCATCCGTCATCAGCGATAGCGTGCCCCCGCCGCCGAGACTCTCATGCAGGAGAAAATTGAGCGCCCCGAGGTTCGGCAACTCGAAGCGTTCGACCTCGCCTTTGCAGATTGCGCCGAAGTGCCCTTTTACGCGCGCCGCGGTCACTTCGCGTGCGAGGAGCGGATACCACTCTTCCCGCAAAGCGATCAGTCCGACATTCGCCGTGTCGCCTTTGTCGCCCGAACGCGCGTGCGCAAGTTGCGTCAAGATCACTTTCAAGGTTTGGTCTTCCTCTTTGTCCTACGTTTCGAGCACTTCGACGTGCGAGACAATCTCGCTCTTCGGGATCAGCGCCGGCCAATACGCCACGATCTCTTCCACTTTTGGGCGGCCGCCGGCAAAACCCGTCACCGCTGGCGGTCCCGTCAAAACCAGCGGCGCGATTTCTTTCGTAAACCGCTCGATCGCTGCGCGATCGTCTCCTCGCACGCCGACGCGCAGTTGCACTTCGGCCAAGTCCGGTGAAGGCTCGCCGGCCAATGGACCGTGGGTCGCGTTTGCTCCAACAAACTCCGTCAGCACCTGATCGAATTTTAGTCCAAGCCGATCGAGACGCGACCGCAGGATTTGATCCGCCGCTTTCGCTTTGGCGTAGGCATCGGGCCACGCGTACACCAATGTTCCAACCGCCTTGAATCCCGCCGAAAAGCTGATCGAGACCTTCAAAGAATCCGTCGCCGGACGACCTTTGATCCCGCACACGCGCACGCGATCTCGCCCGTCATCCGCCAATCGAATTGTGGTGAAGTCCGCGACGCAGTCCGGCGTGATGTACGCGTGCGGATCGCCCATCTCGTAGAGCAGTTGTTCTTTAATCGAGGGAACGTTCACGCGGCCGCCGGTGCCTTCATGTTTCGTGATAACGAATGTGCCATCAGGCGACGCTTCGGCGATCGGAAATCCCACGTCGGCCAGGTCGGGGATGCTCTGCCACTCGTACTGGCAGTTTCCGCCCGAGCACTGCGCGCCGCATTCGATGATGTGACCGGCGATCGTTCCCGATGAGAGCTTGTCCCAATCGTCTGCCGCCCACCCGAACTCATGAATCATCGGGCCCAGAGTCAGTCCGGTATCAGTCGAGCGTCCGGTAATGACCACGTTCGCGCCTCGGTTGAGCGCCTCAACAATCGGCGCGGCGCCGAGGTAAGCATTGGCGCTTTGGATTCGATCGCGAACAGTCGCGAGCGGCTCATCCGTGTCCAGATTGCGGAGCTCGACTCCGCGATTCAACAGGTCGTCGATCCGATCGAGAATGTCATCGCCCGTGACAATTCCGATTTTGACTTTACCGCCAAGGCCCAACTCCTGCGCCACGTTTCGCACCGCGGTTGCGCAGCCAGGGACATTAACGCCGCCGGCGTTCGCAACGACCTTAATGTCACGTTCAACGCAAGCCGGCAGAATTTGCTTCATCAGCGGCACGAAGTCGCGCGCATAGCCCGCATTTGGATCGCGCGCCTTCTGCTTCTGCATGATCGACATGGTGACCTCAGCCAGATAGTCGAGCATTAAATAGTCGAGGGCCCCGCCTTGGACCTGGCGTACGGGGGCGTCGGGGAGATCACCCCAGAAACCCTGACCTGCTGCGATGCGAATCTTTTCTTTCATCTACGAAATTCAACACAAGAACACGAGACTGAGCGAACAAAACTAACAACCGGCTGGTTACTTCAGCCGCTTACCGGGACAAATTCGCTCAGCCCCGTGCAAAAAGTTACCACGACACCTATGGCTGTGTTGGCGGTGGTGGAGGGGCCGGCCTGCGTGGGCGTTCACGGCGTGATCGCCGCGCTCCTCCGCCCGACGTAAACATCACCTTCTCAGGTTCGCCCGGCACGCTCATCAGCGTCAGACTGTCGCCAACTTTTTTCGCGCGTAACGACATCACCTTATTCGGCGGCGACGTTTTGCCAGGTTCAGAAGTTCCGCCGTCGCCGTGCATGATCGTCACCGCCGTGTACCCACACGTCGTCACCGCTGTAATGCGTCCGGTGTGCGAATCTGATCCGGACGTCATCGTCAAACTGTTGCCGCTTATTGTCAGCGTCGCATCGCGAACATCGGTTCCATGTTGCAATTTGCCGGTGTAGGTTCCCGACAGATCCGCCGGCTCTTGCTTGTTCGGATCGCAACGGCCCGTGCGAGGCGGTGCTTCAGTTTCCGTCATCGCGGGCGTCTCAGATGTCGCCTCAGGCGTAGGCGACGCCTTTGGTCTCGGCCGCCGAGGCCGGCGCGGTTTCGATGTGTTTGTGTTTGAGTTCGTCATCGTCGTTGAAGAGTTGGAATTCTGCGCCGACACGACGAATCCCGTGCTCACCAGCGCTCCGAAAATCGCGACGATGACTGTCAGAAGAAAAGGATAAGTGGTTCTTCTCACAATCGTTCCTCCTTTGTTTAGAGTCGGGCTCCTGCCCAATCCGGCGGCCGATAGCCCGCCGCTAAACTCTCGAATTGCGCATCAAGGCTATCTACGGTTCTCAGGCTAATGATGCCGGCAAGACAAACTGGCCGAGATGCGGTCCTTCATAATTCAAGCTCACTCGCAGCGCAAGTTCGAGCGCCGCTCTTGTCTCTTCCGGTGCAAGGACCGCATCGACAAACCCGCGCGCCGCGGCGTACTTGGCGTCGAGGTCGCGTTCGTAGGTCTCGCGCACTTTGCGCATCTCAAGTTCGAGTTCCGGACCCGGCTCCTGTCCACTCTTCTTTAAACGTTCAAGTTCGCTGCCGAAGACAGCCTGCACCGCCGACTCGCCTTCCATCACGCCCATTCGGCCAGTGGGCCAACTAAAAATGAAATTCGGGTCGAAGCCCTGGCCGGCCATCGCGTAATAACCGGCGCCCGAAGCGTGATTCACTGTAAGCACAATCTTGGGAACGGTCGCTGTCGCCATCGCTTCGACGAAGCGTGCGCCCGCGCGAATGATTCCCGAGTGCTCGGCTTTTGAGCCCACCATGAAACCAGAGACGTCCTGAACGAACAGCAGCGGCGTGTCGTGGCGATTGCAGGTATCAATGAAGTAGGCGACCTTCTCAGCCGATTCGGTATAGATGATGCCGCCGAATCGCGGCGCGCCACCCGACGGATCGCGAAACATCCCGCGCGCATTCGCAATGACGCCCACCTTAATTCCTTGAATGCTCGCGTTACCGGTGATCACCTCTTTCGCGTAATCAGCCTGAAACTCGTCCAGGTGCCCGCCGTCCAACAGACACTCGAGCAGCGCGCGCATGTCGTATGGTTGACGATGGTCTCCGGGAAGAATGTCGTAAATCTTCTCAGCCGGCCGCTTCGCGCTCTCATTTTCTGGCTTCTGACTTCTGACTTCTGACTTCTGGTTGGGAAGCTCCGAAACAAACTCTCGAATTTTCGTGATCGCCTCCTCGTCGTTCTTCACGCGATAGTGCGCCACGCCAGATAGTTCGTTGTGTGTGCGCGCACCTCCGAGCGTTTCGTTGTCGATCGTTTGCCCGGTCGCGCCTTTCACCAGGTTCGCGCCCCCGAGGCCCATGAACGAAGTGCCTTCGACCATGATGATCACGTCCGAGAGAGCGGGCAGGTAAGCGCCACCGGCGATGCACGGACCCATGACGGCAGAAATCTGCGGCACCTTCAGGTACCGGCGCATGATCGAGTTGTAATAGAAGATCCGCGACGCCCCGTACTGTCCGGGGAAGACACCGCCCTGATAAGGAAGATTCACGCCGGCTGAGTCCACCAGATAGATGATCGGAACACGCGAGCGCATCGCAATCTCCTGCGCGCGCAGAATCTTCCTGATGGTTTCCGGCCACCAGGAACCAGCTTTCACGGTGGCGTCATTTGCGACGACTACGACTTCCCTGCCCGCCACGCGACCCACCGTCGTCACTACACCAGCAGCCGGGGCGCCGCCAACTTGGCTTTCTGTTTCCCTTGGCCCTTTGCCCTTTCCGCTTTGCTCTTTGTATTGGTCGTAGGCAATGAGTAAGCCAACTTCCTGACGAAACGAATCTTTGTCGAGTAACAGATCGATTCGCTCACGCGCCGTTAGCTTGCCTTGCCGATGCTGTTTTTCGATTCTCTCAGATCCACCGCCGAGACGAATTTTCGTTTCCAACTCACGCAATTCATCCGTGAGTTCGCGCAGCCGTGATTTTGTTCTTGGCGTATCCGCCGGTGGAGTAGAGCCTTCGGCTGGAAGGTTTTCTGCCTTCTGCCTACTGCTCACTGCCTTTTGCTTAGTGAGCGGGCGCACTTTAAACCCCGAAGTGGACACAACTTCAGATTCTGAGTCAGCCATTTTGCGTCTCTAGGAAGCTATTGCTTTCGAAAAATACCACAGCGAAAGATGCCTGCGCCAATTGCAGGGCTAGACAGCCCACAGCGATCGCAGCATCGAACGTGATGGCGTGGACCGTGGCAGTCCTTCAATTACCACTATTCGCTTGCCACGCATTTCGATGCTCACGTGGCCTTCAGTCGTGCGGGCCGACCACACCGTGGCGGTCTCAGCAAGAGCGTGTGCCGCCGGATATCGCAGCCGCGATCGTTTCACGTACGCATCAAAGAATTCGCGCGCATCTTTTTCTGTGTCCCACGCTGAGACGGAAACATATACAACCTGCCCACGCTGACTTTCATAAACCGCGTAGCGATCGCCGCCCCAACCTGCTGCGGCGCGCTTTGAATCAACCGGCGTTTTCAAGAATTGATCCAGAATCAGATAAAAGCTCCATTCGCCATTCACGTCAGATTCGATGCGCCGCCAGCCGCGGCCGAGCGACGAACTAATGTCCGGCAGCGCAATTTTCACCGGAGCCTCGTGAACAAAGTACTTCTCCGGATGCAGTATCTGCTCAGTCGATTGCGGCAGCTTGGTAAACGCCTTCGACACGTTGCTCCACCCGCCGTACTGATGAACCACGCGCGCCCACGTCATGCCCTCCTGATACGGAAACAGCAAAGTCTCGCGCAACGACCGCGGTGCTTTGTCCAGCTCTGCGCTGGCCATGCCCGTTTCGGCGATTGACTTCAGAAAACCCAGCGCGCGCAAAGGGTTCTTCATGACGTATTGCGACATGGCGAGCGTCGCGTCACCTTCGATTAGTGCATGCGCGGCCAGTTCGGCATCTGAGTCGCCATCCGGCCATTGTTCGAACCGCCGCAAATTGAAATGCTGGTCCTGAAGCGCGTGCACCAGCTCATGCGCCATAATCGGTTTCTGCGCATCGACGTTAATCCAATCAGCGAGATGAAACTGCTGCGTCTTCGGATCGTAGTAGCCGGCCACCTGTTCGGTCAGCAGACGAACGACCAGCGGCCTGAACTGAAAATCTGCGGGCGCCAGGCCAAGCTTCTTCAGAGTCACCTCGGCCGCGTGCATCTCTCCGGGCTTCGTATTGCGATCCAGGTTGCGCAGAATCATCTGTTCGATCTGCGCGCGTGACTGGGCCGAACTCTGGACCGGCCGCATGACGGTGAGCTGCCGAATCTGGCTGGTTTCTTTCAAAACCTCTTCCGTCGCGGCCGTCAAAGCCGTATTGCGCGCCGCCGTAGTGCTCGTCTCGGCACTGCCCGCCGGCCGTTGCGCCGAAACCGGCAGAAGCATCGAACTCCAAACCGTGCAAACACCGAGGAAAATAACAAACGGCAGGAGAGATGCTTTTTTTCGGCGGCTGACCGCGATCTTCATTTGCTTTGACATAGTCATGTTTCGCTTTTATAGTCCGCTAAACGACATTAATCTGAGAACACTTTGTAGAGTTTAGACTATCTGCTCCGGCAGATGGAATTCACCTTCGACCGCGTGGATACGATGACTTCCGAAACGGACGCGTTAGAGCACTGGCACGAAGCCTCTTTGCGCGTACGGTACGCGGAGACGGACAAGATGGGCGTCGTGTATCACGCGAACTATCTTGTCTGGTTTGAGATTGGTCGCACTGAGTATTGTCGCGCGCGCGGTTTTTCCTATCGCGACATGGAAGAGAGCGAGAACGCTTTCCTGGTAGTGGCCGAATGCTACTGCCGTTACAAGGCGCCCGCCTATTACGACGACGTTCTGATCGTTCGCACTCACATCACTGAACTACGGCGGCGTTCGCTTCGGTTTGGCTACGAGATTATTCGGGATTCAGACGGAGTGATTATTGCTGAAGGCGAGACCGGCCACGTGGTCACCAACGGGGAAGGCCGCGTCCGCTCAATGCCGACCGGTTTTGCTGAAATGCTGCTCGCGCCGCCAATTGATAGTGAGGACGAGGGCGAAGAGGTTCCCGAGATTTCGCCGGAATAGAGCTCACTGGGCACGAACCTCACGACTCGTGGCTCAAATTAATCCGTTCAATCGACCGCGCCTGTCCGGTCTCTTCATCCACATCGACCACGACGCCGCAGATCCGGACTTCACTTTTCGAGTGATCAGGCTTGCGATGAATCGGTGATCGGAAACGATTGATGATGTCGCCCTTCTTCATGCCAATTACGCCGCCATAGCTGCCCGTCATTCCCAAATCAGTAATGAAAGCCGTGCCTTCATGCAGAATACGTTCGTCGGCGGTTTGCACGTGCGTGTGCGTGCCATAGACGACCGAAACTTTGCCGTCCAGGAACCAGCCCATTGCAGCCTTCTCCGACGTCGCCTCAGCGTGTACGTCAACGATTCGTACCTTCACCTTGGGGTCGAGCGAATCAATCAACTCCATTCCGATGCGAAACGGATCGTCGGAAGGGGCCATGAAAACGCGTCCCAGCAAATTGATAACCGCGACGCGTGTCCCCTTTACGTCGCCCACCCACATGCCTTCTCCCGGCGTAATGGGCGGATAGTTCGCCGGCCGCAAAAGCCGCGGCTGCTTCTTGATGTAGTCGATCACCTCGTGCTTGTCGAAGATATGATTGCCGGACGTCATTACATCAATGCCGGCATTGAAAAGAAGATCGGCAATCGCCGGCGTGATCGAGAAACCTCCCGCGACGTTCTCGGCATTCATGACGGTGAAATCGATCTGATGTTGCTCTTGCAGGTCCTGCAAACGATCGAGCAGCGCCGCGCGTCCCGGCTTACCCACAACATCGCCAATGAGCAGAAGCTTCATAAAGACGGAAATAGTAAATGGTGGATGGTAAATAGACAAAAGCCGTAAACCGAAAATGAAAATCGCAAAATAAGTTTCTATTTACGATTGACGATTCCCGGTTTACGGCTCTTGGTTGGCAGAAGGAGCACCGCCGGGCCGTTTCCGAAGTCGTAATTGAACCTGAGTAATCAGGTGGGTGGCCTTTTTGTCACCGCAAACTGTCGGCGTCTCTTAACGATGAAGAGACGCACTAGCTCGTGATGTCGGCCTCCCTTGTGAACGACGTTGGCTCAATCATCGTAATCGGTGACGAACCCCGCAGAACACTTCCTCCGCCGCGACGGATATTAGCACAAGGGAAGCTCGGCTTGTAAACGATCGCCAGCACGTCCGCGCACAAGTCGCCGGGCAGGTTTAGTCGTTGTCGCTGGTCACATGGTTGAGGATGACGATGGCGACAATTATTCCCCGCGATCGCGGCGATAATCCCGATTTTCGCGCCCGTTGAGAGATTATTTCGCTGAGTCTGCGGAAATTGTTGAGCAGGCACTTTGAGCTTTCCCGCTTTCGCGTCCGCGACAAGTTTCGTCACGTCAGCTTTCAGCTTTTCCTGCGCCTGAGTTTTCTCCGCAGGCGCCGCTGACTTAACCTCAGGCTCTTTCAGATCGGAACCAGGTCTTGCATAAGCTGAAGTCGCGCAGAAACAACATACCAACGCGACCACTGTCGCGAGAGAAAACAGTTTCTTAGTCATGACGCCTCCTGATCTCAAGGACCGCACGGGTGCCGGCCTTGCTGGTTATCGTCGGCCAACAACCCATGCTTCGCGATGTTTATTTAGCAGCCACCGGTGACTGGATTAGCTGTCATCATCCGCCAGCGTAACCAACACCCAGATGAGAACTATAGCCCCGCCGATTGCGGCGATGATGCCGATCTTTGCTCCGGTGGAAAGATTGTTACGCTTCGGCTGCGGAAAGTGCTGCGTCGGTACCTTAAGCTTTCCCGCTTTCGCGTCGGCCACCAGCTTCGTCACATCGGCTTTCAACTTTTCCTGTGCCTGACTTTTTTCTGCCGGCGTAACTGTCTTCACCGCCGGCGCCTTTGGATCAGTACCATTCGCGTAAACCGAAACACCGCAGAAACAACAAACCAGCGCGACCACGGTCGCGAGAGAAATCGACCTCTTAATCATGAACCCTCCTGAACGTTCATTAGGTGCAAATCACAAGACACAATGCGACTTGCAGTCATATCTAAAACTTTGACCGCGACAATCGCGATCATTTCTTCAGGGGAAATTAAGTTTAGCTCGCCACGGCGCGATCCAGCGCCCGGGGCGCCTTGAGCAGACGGTCGAGCATCTCTGAGCATTCCGCGCTGCGGGTCGCAAGCTGCTCATCGGCCTGGTCGTGAATCTTCTGGAGTCGATGTAATTCGTCGGCAATATAAAGCGCTGCCAGAATCGCAACTTTGCGGGAATCAACAGTCAGGGTGCCGGAAGATATCTCGCGCATCCGCTCGTCAACATATTCAGCGAGTTGCTTTAAGTATTCGGGGTCGCCGTCAGAGCGGACGGTATAGGCTTGATCGTAAATCTCGACCTTAATCGTCGGAGATGACGCGGCGTCGTTGTTTCGATCTAATCCGATGGCTTCAGGACTCATCAGCGCACGGCCTCCGCAAGTTCAGGATCGATGCGACCGATCGCATCCAGGATTGTTTCAACCTTGGTTCGAATCAGCTCGCGCTCGGCGCGCAACCGCTGCACGTCCGTAACGAGCTGTTCGTCCCCGGCGCCGCCGCGATAATTCGCCAACTGACGCTCCAGTTCCTCTTTCTCCTGGCGGAGCGTCTTGGTCAGTTCGATTGTGCGATAAATTTTGTCTTCGAGGTGTGAGAACTTTTCCAATCCGTTTAAGGGAACCATCATTCGTCTCCGCTCGACCGCATTAGTTCGGGGTGATTATCCGCCCATGCGAGCGAGAGCGCAAGAGATAAGTAGAATGAACATTAGCCTTGGGGCGCATGGTTCGTTGCCTAATCAGGTGGCGGTTTCTTCCCGTGTCAGTCGTGCGGGACACACGGAACTGCTATGGATCTTTAGATGGACACGAGCGCATGACTGATGGCGTCGCCAAAAGGGACGCAGGTAGGGTATTAGGATGCGCGTTTTGGATGAGTATCGATAATGAGTCCTTTTAGTAGCGAATCTGATACAAAGGCCAGGCAAAAGAAGCTGAAACCTTTTTGTCTCAATCGGTACTAATGAGCAAGACTATGAAGTTGTTGATGATAGGTGTGGCGAGCTCGGTTCACGCGTCGGAGACATGCTTTATAACGCAGATTAATAGTTCAGAGAACTCTATGGAGCGCGTTCGCCCTGATGACGAGGCCTTTCGTTTGATCTTCGCGCAACATCATAGGTTTGTTTTCAGATTCCTTTACGGAATGGTCGGCGAACGCGGTCTGGCAGAGGATTTGACACAAGAGACATTCATGCGCGCTTACCGAAATATGAACACCATGCGGGGCGAATCGAAGGTCTCGACCTGGCTTTGCGGGATTGCGAAAAACGTAGCTCTCAATACGCTTCGCGGGCGCAACCGAGAGTTCTCCACCATCGAGATAAATGACCAGCCAGTAGCGAATTTAGGTGAGGGTGGCGGACCCGCTCCTGATGATTATTTGCTTAACAAGGAACTCAGAAATGTCATTCACGATGCGCTGGCGAGATTGGACAGCGATAAGCGAATGGTCTTTACTCTCAAGCTCCTGCAGCAGAGAAGCTATGACGAGATCGCAGAAATTACAGGGTTTTCAATCCCAAAGCTCAAGACGGATCTCCACCGCGCCAAAGCCGAGATGCGCCAGTTGATTCGCCCATATTTGGAGGTGCGCGATGAAATGTGAAGCTTGTTTGGGAATGATGGACGACCTGATTGAGGGCGATCTTGATGACCGCCTCGCCCGCGAGGTAAGTGCCCATATTGCGATATGCGGGCCGTGCTCTCAGCTTTATGCGAACTTGCGACATGAACAGGAACTTTACGAGAAATATCTGCTGGATGTTGAGCCGACGCCGGCTTTATGGGCGAACTTACAGTTGGAGATGGACAAGGAGAAAATCATCAGCGCCTCCCAACCGCAACGCCGACTTCAAGGTTGGCTTGCGAATGCTCTTGGAGGCCTGCGTGTCACACCTCAGCTGGCTGCCGCACTGGTCCTTATCACAATCGCATTCGTCATCGGAATAATGGTGTGGCGAACAACCACCGAAAACTCCAGGTCCCAGGATCAAAATCCGGGAGTCGTTGGCGTGCAACCTTCGCCTGAGGTAAACCGCGAGGGCACGCCCCGCGACTCGGATAATACTGATCGCCCAAGCTCCACTGATGATAAAGATCGAACGATTCCGCTTTCTTCAACTAGAAGCGGTAACAGAAGACGCGGGACACAGGTTAGCGCAGCCGGAAGTGCAAGTAGACATGTTGAACCATCACCTGCCGGGCCTACGGTTGATCAGGTGGCACGAAGAGCCGAACAGGAATACTTGTCCGCGATTAAGATTCTGTCGCGCGATATTAAGCGTCGCCAGGCCGTCATTTCTCCCGCGTTGCTTTCGCAGCTTGAAAGAGCGCTCACAGAAGTTGACCGCAACATAGCTGCTACGCGAAGGGTCGCGCGCGAGCAACCACGAGATCCTTTTGCCGTCCAGTATCTGGCCTCGGCGTATGAGAAAAAAGTAGAGCTGCTCAGAGAAGTGACAAGCTGGTAGGCCGCTTAACGTTCTGTCTGAGAACTGACTCAGACTGACTTGGGGAGTGCAATGTTTGTAAGACTTAAGCCGGTATTAATAGCGCTCGCGGTGATCGGTTTCGCCATGGCGACTACCCGCGGAGTCGCCAAAGAGTATCCGAGTGCCATCGAGCAGGAACGCAGAGTCGAACAAGGAAGTCGGATTGTGGTCCGCAGTGAGTTCGGAGACATCCGCATTGAGGGATCAGATCGCAATACCGTCGAGGCCGTGGCAACCGATCTTAACAGTTCCCAGCCGATTAAAGTGATTATCACCGAAGCCTCGTCCGCAAATAAAAAAGTCTTCACCGTTAGTCCCATCGAAAGTGGGCGTAGTGTTAGTCAGAAGGTGAATACCTTACTAGAAGTAAAGGTTCCCCACGATGTTGAGTTGGCACCTATTTACCTTCGCAGGGGCACCATTACTGTTAACAACCTCGACGGTGGCGTGAATCTAAGAACCGACGACGGCAACATAAATGTTCAGAGGGCGGGGTCTCTCGGGGGCGGATTTGTCGAGGCCACGGCCGGGAGCGGAAATGTTAATTTGTCGAATATCAACGGCGATGTTCGCATTGTCGCAATCAGCAGCGGCATAAATGTTCAATGCGTCAAGGGTGATGTTGCGGCGCGAGTCTCGAGTGGTCAAATTGCAGTTTCGAACATCGACGGAGATGTCGAACTTAACGTTTCCTCGGGTAGCGCTTCGTTCACAGGGCCGATTCATCCCGAACGCCGCTATCGGCTGAAGACACTGTCAGGGAATGTATCCATGGATATTCCTGACACAGTTGGTTTTACCGCGGTGCTGTCGGCGTACAGTGGTCGAATAGAGAAAGACTTTCAACTTTCGAACGACTCACAAACACCGCCGAGCAAAAGTAATCAACGCATTATTGGTAAGTACGGAGACGGCAGCGGGCGGATCGAGCTTGATTCGTTTAGTGGACACGTACATCTGCGCAAAATCGTGGCGAGCAGTGTCAAAGACTGCCAGCGATGAGTGCGTCGATGGAACCAACGAAAAGGAGTGTGAATATGAAGAATCGTTCGATTGTTTCATCACTGGTGAGCGGCGCTGTCGCCCTGTTAATTCTGGGCGGCCATGCAAAGCTGCCGAAGGCGGCAGCCGTCGATGTAAATGGCGGGCCGGCAGGAAATGAGTGGACCAGGGTTATGGGCGACCAAGAGGAACATAAGAGTTATCAACTCAAAGCCGGCGCACATATAGATGTTTTTAATATCAGCGGCCCTGTTTCCGTGGAAGCAGCTGATGGGTCGGTGGCCGAAGTGCACATTTATCGCTCGGCGCCGAACCACGCCGATTTGGATTACCGAAAAGTTTCTGTCGACCAGACTTCGTCGGGATTGACCATCACACAAAAAAACGATGGCACGGAGCGTTCCAGCATCGATCTACTGAATCGCGTCGTCCTTAAAGTTCCACGCCAGGTCAGAGTGAGCGGAAAGAGTATCAGCGGCGATTTCAACATCAGCGGTGTCACTGGCGCCGTTGATCTGGACGGTATTAGTGGCAGCGTCAATGCCAAGCGCTTGAATGGGGTCTTATCCGTATCCGGCGTCAGCGGGAATGTCCGCGTCGCGGTCGAACGCGTCAATGACGCGGGACTGCGTGTCAGTGGCGTTAGTCGCAACGTTTACTTAGGCCTGGCCAGCGACCTGAACGCCGAATTGAGTGTCGGCAATACAACCGCCGGGGTCTCCAATAAGATCCAGGGTCTCGCTCTCGTTAGTGCTGGCCCTTCAAACTATTCCGCACGTCTCGGTTCAGGCGGGCCGCAAATCGTGGTCTCGAATGTGACAGGCTTTATCGTTCTTCAGCCATTGCCCATTCACTCGCGTCCGAATCGTGTCGTTATATAGAAAGTCAAAGGAGTAAAAAATGAAAAACCTAGCAATCAAAAAAGCGTGTGCGGTGTTGTCGGTTCTTCTTGGCGCATCATCGGTTTGGGCGACCGTCGCTCAAGAGCGCGATGAAATCAATAGAAGCTTTACTCTCCCGGCTAAAGCGCATGTTGACGTGGCTGCGATTAGCGGCAGCGTTGACATCAAGGCTGTTGATGCCGATTCGGCAATCGTCCAGATGGAGCGAACCGCGCGCAGCCGCGCTGAACTGGATTGCAACAAAATCGTTGTGGAGCAGGCATCGGGTAATTTGACGGTCCGGAGTGAAAACGTGGGTGGTCCAGGCTGCCAGAATATACAGGTCGTTCATCGGTTGGTGTTGAGTCTCCCGCGGCGTGTCGATGTTAGCGTCCACGGCGTCAGCGGCCCAATCGACATCGGAGAGATTGACGGCACGCTGCGTATCAGCGGCAATAGCGGGGACATCAATCTCGCGCGTGTCGGTAATGGTGCACGTATCACGGGTAATAGTGGGACCATCAACGTCGCCGAACTCGGTAGTGGTGCTCGTATCACGGGCAATAGTGGGACGGCAACCATTAAGATCCGGCACCTCGATACAGAAGGACTGGAGTTGAGTGGTAATAGCGGCACTCTCAAGCTATACGTCGGCGGTGAATTAAGTATCGATGTGAAAGTAAGCGGACACAGCGGCCCGGTTTCAAGTGAGCTGCCGAATGTGGAATTTACCAAGTCAGGAGCCTCCGATTACTATGCGCGCGTCGGATCTGGCGGGCCGACGATTAATGCCCACGGTAATTCCGGTAGCATCTTGCTTATCCGTTATCCCTAACAACCCTTCCGGTTATCGGAGAATCACATGTCACATCGTCTTTGCGCGCTAGCTATCGTTCTCATTTTTTTGCTTCACACGGCCTGGCCTGCGCAACAGCCTCGCGTGGCCCTGGATAAGAATGATCCTGAGCTACGCGCCATTCTCGCCGAGATTGAGGCCGATGCTGAAAAGGCCCGGGTGAAAGCAAAAATCCCCGGCATGTCCATTGTGATCGTCTACGATCAGGAAGTTCTGCTCGCTAAAGGCTTTGGTTACGCTGATCTCGAGAAAAAGATTCCCGCTGATCCACAAACGGTCTACCGCACAGGCTCGGTGACGAAGGCATTTACGGCAATGATGCTGATGCAACTGCGGGACGCCGGCAAATTGCACCTCGACGACCCGATTGAGAAGTACCTTCCGGAGTTCAAAATCAAATCGCGTTTCCCTGACGCCCGGCCGGCAACGTTCCGTCAGGTTGCCGCGCATTATTCGGGACTGCCAAGGGAACCTCCCATGCTTCACGAGTATCAGGCCACGGACGAGTTTCCTTCAGTTGAAGATCAGCTGAAGAGTCTCGAGAATACCGAAATGATGTTGCCCGCCATGACCATGTATTCGTACTCAAACCTCGGGTACAACATTATCGGTCTGGCCCTGTCTCGAGTTGCTAAACAACCCTACGACCAGTACGTCGCGACTCATATCCTCAAACCTCTCGGAATGAATCACAGCGGCTTCGCGTTAACTGAGCAAATGAAGAAACGTTTTGCCGTCGGCTATAAGCCCGCTGGACCGGATGGGACCCATGAAAGATCGTCCTACCCGAAACATGGCGTCGCCTCCGGGATGCTCTATTCGAACGTGGATGACCTGGCAAATTTTTTGTCTTTGTTTTTCCGTCTAGGCCCGAGGGGTGGCAAGCAAGTGCTGGGCAGCAGTTCGCTGCTGGAGATGCTGATTCCAGTGGCCGTAAGCACAGATCTAAGCAGGGATGAAAAAGGAAGGCCTACGTGGCTGTGGCTGGCAGGTTCCACTGTCGGCTTTTCGGTTAATCCATTCAGCGGGGAGCAGATTAATTACAAGGATGGCGGCACCGCTGGCTACTCATCGATCGTGTATATCAACCACCCGCGCAAGGTGGGGATGGCCCTTTTGACGAACACCCAAACTGAGCCTTTCTGGTTGGGATACCCTCTCCTCAAGAAATTAACAACGGTAGTCGAGAAATCTCTTGAGCGGAGCCAGGCCAAAGCTCTCGAGGAGGCCCTGCCGAAGTGGCAGAAATACACTGGGCGATACATTATCACCGACCCGAACGCCATCGCCCTGATAACCTTCAGCGAATTCGACGTTCGCATCGTGAATCAAAAGTTAGTGATCACAATACCCGAAGTACGGCCCGGTTCAAGAGTCTGGATGAAAGAGGTTCCCCTTGAGTCCTTTGGAGATAACGACTTTAAAATTGCTGGAGGAAGTGTCGGAAATAAATTCATTACTTTCGAGTCGGGCAAGGACGGCAGTATGGTCTTGAAGTGGCGAACCTACGCCTTCAAGCGACAGCCTTAGCCCCGCCGGATACTGCGAAAGCAAGCGAATCGACTTCAAGTTGCCGGTCAACGCCTCAATCAATACCTACCCGCCCCGGTGATTAACGTGAAGCATTTAATCACAGCAATCTTTGCGGTGCTTCTGGTGTTTGTCGCCTTATCCAGCGCGCAGACGCAAACGAGCACCGTAGTAAAAATGAATTCCCTTCAGATCGATGCCCACGCCCGGCCCGCCATCGGCCAGTTCGTGGCAGCAGACGACGATCTCCAACATCTCGTCTATGAGCTTTTCATCGTCAACTGGCAAAAGGAGGATCTTCGGTTCGCGTCGATCGACGTCGAGGACGCTGCCACGGGGAAGCTATTAGCACAGTACGATACTAAGGCGCTCGAGGACCCGAACAGGATTGGCACCGTCCCGTTTAATAGTGAATTAAAGGGCCCACCAAATCGTCTACTGCTGGCCGGCCGGACAGCGGTCATCACGATTCACGTAAGACTGCCGTTGGGAGCGAGCGTGCCTGCCGCAGTACGGCACCGGATCAAGTTCGAATCCGATCCCAATCTCCGGTTGATCCTCGACGACGGTTCCGAGTCATCGGAGCTCTTCGCCGTCTCCGAACCAATGCCAATCGATCGACGCCCTCCGGTCGTCATCGGACCTCCGCTCCGCGGCGGACCCTGGTTCTGCGCCAATGCCTTGTTCGATCCCTTCGCCCCACACGACGCGCAGATACCTTACGCCAGGACCGCCCGAATCCTTGTGGTGTCGCGCTTCGGCTGCGACTTTGCAAAGATCGCAAAGGTCAACGGAGAGATCACGGCTTGGCGACCCCAGACTCCGGTTGAAATTAACTTGTCGGCGTTCTACAGCTATGGCGCCGAGGTAATAGCCGTCGCGGACGGACTCGTGATGGAAACAAAGGACGGGATCCCTGAGAACATCCCTCGAACCGACAGAAAAACGAACATGCCGGTTCCCCTGACCGAGGCGACCGTCAACGGCAACATGATCGCTCTTCAGATCGGCAAGGGGCAATATGCTTTCTATGTGCATCTCCAGCCTGGATCGATCCGCGTCAAGGAAGGCGACCGCGTCCGCAAGGGTCAGCTGCTCGCTAAGCTGGGAAATTCGGGGAACACGGACGGACCCCATCTGCACTTCCATGTAGGCCGGGGCCCGCGAATCAGCGAGGACGAGTTCCTGCCTTATGTTTTTAGGAGTTACTGGCTGGACGGACGCGGCGGGGACTTTCCCGCGAAACGCAAACTGTTCGAGTTTAAGATGCCGACGAGGAATTCGATCATTACCTTTCCGGACCGGTGATTACTATGAAGAAATTAGCTACGGCAATCGTGGCGATGTTTGCCGCTCTCACGATCGCGCGAGCGCAAGCCGACATCGTTGAAAAGGTAACGTCGCTTCGGGTCGATGCCGACGTCCGGCCCGCCATCGGTCAGTTCGTACCTGGCGACGACGATGTCCAACATCTTGCCTATGAGCTCCTCATCACCAATTGGCAAAAACAGGATCTTCGCTTCGCGTCAGTTGAAATCGAGGATGCCGCGACGGGGAAACGACTGGTGAAGTTCGATAGCAAGTCGCTCGAAGACCCGATCAGGATTAATACTGTCCCGTTTTCCGGAGGGATCGGCCCCGACAACCGCGTACTTCGGTCCGGTCGGACAGCGGTAATGGCCATCGACGTGAAGCTTCCGTTGGGTGCGAGGTTGCCTGCTGCAATACGACACCGCTTCGAGTTCGAATCCAATCCCAATCTCCAAATGCTCCTCGACGACGGTTCGGAGTCATCCGAACTCTTCGCCTTTACCAAACCGATGCCGATCGATCGCCGGCCGCCGCTGGTCATCGGGCCTCCGGTTCGCGGCGGGCCTTGGCGCTGCGGAAACGGTTTCAGCGGCGGCGGCTGGAACGCCCATGACTCTATGTACACGTTCGGCAAGAAAGCGCGTATCCACCTTCCGCAACGCTTCGGCTGCGACTTCCGCCTCGTGGACCAGGCCGGTGAAGTTTTGCGAGCGACCGGGACGACGGATCTCGTCAACTCGCAGTTCTACGGCCAGGGTGCAGATGTGATCGCCGTCGCAGACGGACTCGTGGTTGATACGTTGGACGGGGTTCCCGAAAACGTTCCACGGGTTGACGGCAAGGTCATCCCGCCGGTTCCGTTGACTGAAAAAACCTGGGCGGGCAACATCGTTGCTCTTGAGATCGGCAAGGGGCAATATGCCTTTTATGCGCACCTCGTGCCTGGATCGATTCGGGTCAAGAAAGGGGATCGCGTTCGCAAGGGCCAGGTGCTGGGAAAGGTGGGCAATTCAGGCAACTCGGTGGGACCCCACCTCCATTTCCAGGTCAGCCGCGGGCCGGAACTGAACGGCCATGACTTCCTGCCCCATATTTACTCCGGCTACGTGCTGGGCGGTTATGAGCGTGATCGCAAGCTGGATCTGGCAAAGCGCACGCGGTTCGAATTCAAGCGCAGGCGGATGAGGTTTAGGGTGCCGATGGACGGGGCATTCATGACCTTTCCCCGGTGATGGATGAGCAACAGGCTAGATCTTAGGCGTCTAGCGAACTTCAGCAGCGAACTGATGTTTGAGCGCCTCGACGACGCGCCAGTGAATCTCATCAACTTCGTCATCACGCAGAGTACGGTCGTCAGCGCGATACTCCAGCCGGAAAGTTACTGAGCGTTTATCGTCAGGAATGCCCTCGCCTTCGTACGTGCCGACGAATTCGGACCTGACAAAGTGCGCCGGCTCATGGCCGGCAATAGCATGCATGAGCGTCGCGCGCGTAGTCTTGCGATCAACCAACAGCGACACGTCGCGAACGATCGAGGGAAAGCGTGGCAGCGGCGAATAGAGCACGGGCAATTCGCTCGCATCGAGCAACGCCGTTAGATCAAGCTCGGCGACGAACACGGGCTGGCGAAACTTGTACTGTCCCGCCGCCGCTTCCGACAGCCGTCCGATTGATCCGACGCGGTGGCCGCTGACGCTGATTGCCGCTGACTGACCGCGTCTAAGATGTTTGATTTCCGCTGCCTCGAACTGGAGTGGCGGAAGATTCATGGCTTCTACCGCTGATTCGAGCGCGCCTTTGATGTCATAAAAATCCAAGTCGCGCTCAGGCTGGGCACGCCCGGCCAACGTCAACCCACCGGTCGCGACCAGCGCAAAAGCTTCGCGCTCTTCCGGCAATTCTTCTTTTTGCATGGATGCGAATATGCGACCGAGTTCCAAGAGACTAACATTGCGCGTGCCGTGGTTAATATTGTGCTGCACCGCCTTCAACAGACCCGGCAAAAGGGTCTGCCGCATCCGCGAGGCCTCTTCAATAATCGGATTCGTCAGAACGACGGCCTCGGATGTTTCGAACGCCGGAATGAGTTCGAAGTGGTTTGTTTGCTCAACAAAGCTGAAACTGATCGCTTCGTCATAGCTGCACGCCGCCAAGGCTCTGCGCAAGGCGCGCTTGCGTGACTCAGTCGAATGATACTCGCCCGCGCTATTCGCCGGCGGAAGAGCTTCCTGAATCTTTGCGTAGCCTGCATGTCGCGCAACTTCTTCGACGAGGTCCTCTTCGATCGACACATCGTGCCGCCAGGATGGCACAGTGAATCTCAGCGCTGCCCCATCCTGTGCACCTTGCTCGAAGCCGAGTGCGGCCAGCACGCGCTGCACCTCTTCGGTTTCAACTCTCAGACTGGTGATTGCTTCCACGCGTGACGGCCGCAAAATTACTTCTCTGCTCTTGATTGGATTCGGATAAGTGTCAACCGCGTCTTCGGTCGCGGTACCACCGGCGATTTCACAAATCAGCGCGACACAGCGCTCCTGAGCGCGAAGGACGCCTTCGGGATCCGTGCTGCGCTCAAACCGGTGCGACGCTTCGGTATTCAGGCCCAGCAATCTCGCGGTCCGGCGAACAGATTGAGGATTGAAGTAGGCACTCTCAATCAGGATGTCCGTAGTCGCGCTTGAAATTTCTGATTCTTCGCCACCCATGACACCGGCGACGGCAACGGGTCGTGACGCGTCGGCGATTACCAGCATCTGCTCCTCAAGAGCTCGTTCGACGCCGTCCAGTGTTTTGATCTTCTCGCCGCGCCGCGCACGGCGAACAACGATTCGCTGCTCGTCCAACTTCGCGAGATCGAACGCATGCAGCGGCTGTCCCAGCTCGTGCAGGACGTAATTCGTAATGTCCGCGACGTTGTTTATCGGTCGCTGTCCGATGGCTTCAAGCTTTTTAGCGAGCCAGTCGGGCGACGGTCCGATCTTCGCGCCCCGAATGATTCGGGCGGCATATCGCGGGCAGAGATCCGGGTCTTCGATGGTTACCGAAGTTTCGTCAGCAGTCTTACCACTGGTATTTGGGACTTCAGACTTTGGACTTTGGAGCTTGGACTTCTCACTAGCCGCCAGCTCGCGCGCGATGCCCACGTGCGACAGGCAATCGCCGCGATTCGATGGTACTTCTACGTCCAGCGCGAAGTCGTCGCCGCGTTGCTCAACCGCATCAACGGCCAGACCAACATTTGTCAGCCTCTCCCGAATCTCTTCAGGGTCAAGCTTCGTGCCGGTCAGCTCGCGGAGCCATTGATAGGAAATGAACATTGATCTTTAGATGAGTCCTATTTGTCCTATTGTCCTATGTGACATACGCGACCAATGGGACTGATGGGACCTATGCAATCACCGGAACTGCTCTAGAAACCTGACATCATTCTCGAACAACAAACGAATGTCATCGAGCTGATAAATGCGTGCGCATGTGCGATCGATGCCGAGGCCGAATGCAAAGCCGGTGAATTCTTCCGGATCGATATTCGCCGCGCGCAGAACGTTCGGGTGCACCATGCCCGAACCGCCCAGCTCAATCCAGCCCGACCCTTTGCAGATACGGCAGCCTTCCCCACCGCAATTGAAACAACTGTAATCAACCTCAGCGCTCGGTTCGGTGAACGGAAAGTACGACGGTCGAAAACGAGTTTTCGTGTCGGGGCCGAACAATCGATGAACGAACTCGGCCAGCGTGCCTTTCAAGTGCGCCATGGTGATGCCGCGATCGACGCATAAGCCTTCAACTTGATAGAACATCGGATTGTGCGTCGGGTCAGGCGTGTCCCGGCGAAAGACGCGTCCCGGCGCGATCATCCGCACCGGCGCGCCCCGCCGCTGCATCGCGTGAATTTGCACCGTCGATGTTTGTGAGCGCAGCGCGAATCCTTCAGTCGTGTAAAAGGTGTCCTGCGGATCGCGCGCCGGATGACCTTCGGGGATGTTGAGCGCGTCAAAGTTGTAGAAGTCAGTCTCTATCTCGCGATCGTCTTCAACGGCATATCCGAGCGAAACAAAAATGTCTTCGATCCGTTGCCGCATCAACGTGACCGGATGCAGGTGTCCTTGCCGCGGACGGCGTCCGGGAATTGTTACGTCGATCGCGTCGCGTGCGGTACGCGCCGTTTCAATGATCGATGTCAGCGCCGCTTCTGCATCGTCCAGCGATTGCGCGAATCCGGCCTCGGTTTTCTGGACCAACTGACCGAACGATGCGCGCTCGTCGGCCGGAACCCGGCCGATGAGTTTTTTCGACGCCGCTAGTGCGCTCTTCTTCCCGAGATGTCGCGTGCGCAACTCGCTCAAAGCACGCTGTTCACCTTCGGCTTCGGACAACGTCAACTGCGCGGAAGACGCAGCACTGCCGATAAAGCGGGCAAAGCGCTCGAACTCTCGTTCGAACGCTTCGCGGGCTGCTTCAACTTCGTTCGCAGGCGCGTTTGCGCTTTCGCTCATTTCTTTCTGATCGCCACCCATTTGCCCTGAAGCTGCCCGGCGAAATCGAAGTCGCCGGATAATTTGCCGTCGATCATGGTGGCCGCCAACGCGATCTTGCCGCTGCCGCCCTCGACTATCAACGCAAGTTTGCCGTCCTTCCAACTGCCTTCTGAAATATTCGAGTTGCCCAGTTGCGAGGCGCTGCTTCCCGTGACCTTCTCGCCTTCAAGTTTCAGGGTCAGCGTGAACGGGAATGGCTGCCCGGACGCGTCGGCGACGGCGTCCCATTCACCCGAGATTTCGTCGGCGACAATTCTTCGGAACTCGACCGTCATTTCCTTGCCGGCCTCGGAAAACGTCGCCGTCAAGTTGGAGCCATTCTGTCGCAGCTTCCATGGACCGGAACCGCCGCCGCCCGGCTTCTCAATTTCCACAGTCAGCACGCCATCGGCGACCGTCCCTTTGATAATCTTGAACGCGCCCCGCGCAGTGGTGAGTGCTCCGGAGAACTTACCGGCATCTTCCAACACCTCGAGGCTGATTTTTTGCTCGCCCGTTTCGCCCTTGACCGTTGCCTCGTACTTCCCGGCATACGAACTTTGTGGCTTTTGATTCGGCACTTGAGCCTGCGTCACCAGACCTACTGGGACAAGCAACAGCGCCAGCGCAACGGCTGAAAACATAACTTTCTTTTTCATTGAGAGCATGTCCCTTTTCCTTTCGCCCGGAGAGGCCTTATGCGGCGGCGCGCTCCTGCGGTTTATTTTCCAGGGCCGTTTTCGCCTGCGTCGCCAGGGCCGCGAAGGCGTCCGGTTGTTTGGCAGCAAAGTCCGCCAGAATCTTTCGATCAAGTTCGATTCCGGCAAGCTTCAAGCCGTGCATGAACTGCGAGTAGTTAAGGCCGTTCAAGCGCGCGGCCGCGCCGATGCGCACAATCCAAAGCGAGCGAAAGTCTCGCTTCTTCAATTTGCGACCGGTGTAAGCGAAGTTAAGTCCACGCTCAACCGATTCTTTCGCGGAACGATAAAGCTTCGACTTAGTGCCGCGATATCCTTTCGCTAGCTTTAAAATCTTCTTGCGCCGCTCAAGGCGCTTATTTCCACGTTTTGCTCTTGGCATGACAACCCTCCGATAAAAACGATCTTAGGTCTTTGGCTTTTGGTCTTTGTTCAAAGACCGAAGATCAAAGACCAAAGTCCTAGTCTCTTCCATATGGCAACATCCGTTCGACCCGTTTCTGATCAGACTCAGAAACCAGTGCGTCGATATCCAGAAGTCGTTTTCGCTTATTAGTTTTCTTCGTCAGAATGTGACGGGCATGCGAATGGCCGCGCTTGATCTTGCCGGTGGCCGTCAAGCGAAAGCGCTTCGCCGCGCCTTTGTGTGTTTTTAGTTTTGGCATGAATTCCTCTCCTTAAATCTCGGATCCCAAATTTCAGATCTCAAATCTGAGATCTCAATTTGAGATCTCAAACAAACTTCACTTATCCATTAATCGAATCGCCTGTCCGACAACCGGTAAAGCACGCGCGATGGCCGCACCGTCAATCTTGTCCGGCGTGTCGTTGGGGCTGTGTATGATCGTCATCACGCGGGGCATCTGGTCCGGCACTTCGCGATTAGAAAACTTGATAATCGATGGAATCTCTTTTCCATCGATCAGACTAAACGACAGCGTTTCTACCTTCGCTCGAATAAAACTGCGATGATCGCTGGCCGGATACTGCGCGCCGATTTGCAGTGGAAATTTCGCCTTTGCCGCTGCTGTTTTCACCGCCGTTGCCGATGCAGATTTTTCATCCGGAGTCATCACCCAAAGCGTGTCGCCATAGCCAAAGACATCGAAGTTGATGAAAACCGCCGGCAAAGGCTTCCCTTCCCGTGCCTTGATGTAATTCTCCGATCCGCGCAGACCAATCTCTTCCAGGTCAAAGAACGCGGCGAACACTGCATAGTTCTTTAACGGCTTTTTCTTCAGCGCCGCCAACAATTCCAACACCGCCAGCGAACCGGAAGCATTATCAATTGCGCCCTGGCCCTGGCTGACCCGATCGTAGTGCGCTCCCAACATCAACTGTTTCGTAGCCCCAGCCTGCGGCGGAATTTCTGCAACGATGTTTTCGCCCTGCCGGTCTGCGTGCATGAACGGCTCAGTGCGGTACTTGATGCCAAGCGCATCCAGTCTCGCCTTGATCGCCGTCCCACGAGCTTTAGTGTCGGCTCCGGCCGAAATGGCTGAAACCTGATTCGCAAGCCGGGCGCCATCGCCCTTCTGCGCCACACTCGTTTGCAACTGAGCGGCGAGCAGAACAACAAACAGCGTCAATATTGAAAGCGGTTTCCGCATTGAATTCTCGTCAGGACGTCTTGGGTTCGGTCTTCGGCTCGCTCTCGGGCGGCGCTACTTCAGGGCGTGGACTCTCGGGCCGCGCTGGTTCCGGTCGTGCCGGACTGCTTTGGTGAGATCCGCCGCCGCCTTTGCCGCCACCATGTTTCTTTGGCGCAAAGATCGTAAACATCTGGTTGCCTTCCATCCGCGGTCGCATTTCGACGTCGCCAACCTCGATTAAATCTTTCTCGAGTTGCTCCAAAATTCGCGAACCCAATTCGCGGTGCGTCATCTCGCGTCCGCGAAACCAGATCGTCGCTTTGATCTTGTTACCTTCGGTCAACCATTCGCGCGCGCGCTTCATGCGATAGCTGTAGTCGTGCACGTCGGTGCCGGGGCGAAACTTAATTTCCTTGACGGTGATGACGACTTGTTTCTTCTTCGCCTCATTCGCCTTCTTCTTCGCTTCGTACTGAAACTTTCCGAAGTCGATGATTTTGCAAACGGGCGGTTCGGCGTTGGGCGCCACCTCAACCAGGTCCATGCCCAGCTCACGCGCGCGACGAATTGCATCGCGCGTTTCCAGCACGCCAAATTGTTCGCCATCTTCACCGATCACGCGCACCTGGGGCACGCGAATCCGTTCGTTAATCCGAGTTACTGGCCCACGGCGGAAGTCCGGGCGACCGCGGCCTCGAAAACCTGTAGCTATGTGTCCACCTCCCTGGGTTTAGGTCCCGAGTTTCGAGTTCCGGGTTTCAAGTTAGAACCGCAAGCCAACTCGAAACCCGGAACTCGAAACTCGAAACTCATTGATTGTTGAGCGCTCGCGTCTTTACCAGACGCGTCGCCATCTCTTTGAATTCATCCAGCGCCATCGCGCCGATGTCGCCTTTAGTTCGCTCACGAACGGCGACCTTTGCCTCTTCCAACTCTCGATCACCGAGCACGAGCATGAAAGGAATCTTCTGCATCTGCGCGTCGCGAATTTTTGCGCCAATCTTGTCGCTGCGCACGTTCACTTCGGCACGCAGGCCTGAGCCGCGCAGATCCTGCGCGATCTTCTCGGCGTATTCGTTGATCCGGTCAGTAATGGGCAGCACCGCTACCTGCACCGGCGCCAGCCACATCGGAAAAGCGCCCGCGTAATGCTCGATCAATACACCAAAGAACCTTTCGATCGATCCAAACAAAGCACGATGCACCATCACCGGCCGGTGCGGCTTATTATCTTCGGCAATGTATTCCAACTCGAACCGCTCCGGCAGATTGAAGTCCCATTGAACCGTGCCGAGCTGCCAAAGACGGCCAATGGCATCCTCGATCTTGAAATCGATTTTTGGCCCGTAGAACGCCGCCTCGCCTTCGATGCGCTCGTAGGGAATCCCACGCGCGTCGAGACCGGCTGCCAGCATCTTCTCAGCGTTCTCCCACTGCTCGTCTGAGCCGAGGAACAGTTTATTCTCGCCGCTTCCCTTCACCGATAGTTCGTACTTGATCTTCTCGAACCCGAAGGTTTTTAGAACGGCGGACGCAAAATCGACGCAGTCGTCAATCTCGCGCGGAATCTGCTCAGGCGTGCAGAACAGATGCGCATCGTCCACCGTGAATCCGCGGACGCGCATCAACCCGTGCAGCGTGCCCGACAGTTCCGCGCGATAGACAGTGCCCATCTCAGCATAGCGCTGCGGCAGATCGCGATAAGAACGCTGCTGCGATTTGTAGATGCCGATATGAAACGGACAATTCATCGGCTTCAGCCGAAACTCGTTCTCTTCCAGCTTAGTCGGCGCAAACATTGAATCGCCGTAGTTCTGCTCATGCCCACTCGTTTGCCAAAGCTCGCGCTTCGCAATGTGCGGGGTGTAAACGAAACTGTAGTTGCGGCGGACCAGTTCCTCACGCAGGTAGTCTTCCATCTGCTGGCGGATGATGCCGCCCTTCGGATGCCAGAAGACGAGCCCCTGGCCGTAGTCTTCCTGAATTGAAAACAGATCAAGTTCGCGACCCAGCCTGCGATGATCGCGCTTCTCCGCTTCTTCGCGTTGCTTTAACCAGCCTTCGAGTTCTTCCTGGCTGAAGAACGCCGTGCCGTAGATGCGCTGCATCTGCGGACGTTCGGCATCACCCTTCCAATACGCACCCGCCAGGGAAAGCAGCTTGAAAGCCTTCAAGCGATTCGTGTTCGGCACGTGCGGGCCAAGACAGAAGTCGAGAAACGGTGAGCCATCGATGTAATAAACGCTGACAGTCTCGCCCGCCTTCTCGTCGATCAGTTCGCACTTCAAAGGCTCATCGCGTTCCTGAAAGACGCGCAGTGCTTCCGCCTTTGAAATCTCATCGCGGCGATATGGCATGTTGCGCTTGGCGATGTCGCGCATTTTCTTCTCGATGACCGGCAGATCCGCTTCAGTCAAAGCGCGCGGCGCAATCACGTCGTAGAAAAATCCGTAACGGGGATCGTCGAGCAACGCGGGCCCAATTCCGAGCTTAGTCTCGGGAAATAGGTCCAGCACCGCCGCCGCCAGCAAGTGCGCAGTCGAGTGTCGCAGCACATCGAGCCCTTCCAGCGTCTGCGGCAGGACCGGTTCGATCGTGATCGCATCGCCATTCGCCTGGGCGTCGATGGTGTGCGCGAGATCAACTTCACGGCCGTTGACGCGCGCAGCCAGCGCCTGCTTCGCCAGATCGCGATCGAGCTTTTTCAAAGCTTCTCCGACCGTGACCGGCGCAGGAATCTGCGCTGCGGGACCGTTATTAAGTTGGACGTTAATCTCGCTCATTTTTCTTCGCTCCGTTAGGAGCGATATTCCTGGACCCCTCCCCACATCAGGCAGGGGCCGCAGAAACAAATAGCCGCGGAAGACCGGAACCGGCGCTTCCTATTCACGATTTACGATTCACTATTTACTAACTGCAAATGATCGGATTCGATAGGAGCGCCTTCGCCGCACGCCCAAAGGGCGCGCAATCAAAACGTGAAACGAGTTGTAAACCGTCTCATCACGAAGGTCTTCCGGAGCTTCCTATCAAAAATTCGAAACCGACAAGCACAAGGCCTGTCACCTCGCATTATTGCGAAGCCAGATAATAACAAAGCACTTATGAGATCTCAAATCTGAAATCTGAGATCTCAACAGCCCTCCCTACGGTCGGGCTTCTGAGACATTTTGCGTTAGTATATCGGCCCGTCAGTCACACCTTGAAGGAGTTTCACTGATGATCCACTTCCGGCGCTCGTTAGCCCTGGCAAGCATCGCTCTCTTAATGAGCAGTGGCCTATTTCCCGTCTTATCTCAGCGTCAGAGGCCGTCCACCACGCAAACCACCGCGACCTCGGACGATTCTATCAGCGAGATGCGCGCGCTCCTGGAGTATTTCGTCGTGGATCGCGGCAGCCTGCAACGTTCCTATCCCGTCGCCAGCTCGCCGGCCCGGCGTGAACGCTTCCGGAAGTTTTATGGCGACGCACTCGAACGCATTCGGCAATTGAACTTCGACGGGATGAATCAGAGCGGCAAGGTGGATTACGTGCTCTTCCGCACCTACCTCGAGCGAGAGCTTCGGCAATTGGATATCGAAGAAAAGCAGCTGGCAGAGATGAACCCGCTGATTCCATTCGCGCCCGCGATCGTAAGTTTGGAAGAGACGCGTCGTCGCATGGAACCAATAGACTCCCCGAAAACGGCGGCGACGTTGAACGAACTTAAGAAGCAGATTGAGGCAACCCGCCGCGCGGTCGAGGCGGGACTGCGACCAGAGCGCGGCGGCGAGGTTCCGATCAGAGTGAAGAAGACCGTCGCGTTTCGCGCGGTCGGTGCGCTGAATAATCTCAGAACTAACCTGCGAAACTGGTACGGGTTTTATAACGGTTACGATCCGATCTTCACCTGGTGGAACGAGCAGCCTTACCGCGCGCTCGATGAAACGCTCGCCGGTTATTCCGCGTTCCTAAGTGAACGGGTTGTCGGCCTGCGCGCCGAAGGGCCATCGACCGAAGCGACCACTGGCCGTGGAACGGGCGGCGGCGTACAGGGTCGAGCTCAAACTCAACCTCCGCGCGTGCAGGTCACTGCGCGCGCCGGCGACACGAGCGACATCGTCGGCGATCCAATCGGCCGCGAAGCTCTGCTGAGCGAACTGCAATCCGAGATGATTCCTTACACGCCTGAGGAGTTAATCGCGTTTGCCGAAAAGGAAATGGCCTGGTGCGAGAACGAGATGAAGAAAGCTTCGCGCGCACTTGGCTATGGCGATGATTGGAAGAAGGCCTTGGAGCACGTGAAGAACCTGTACGTCGAGCCCGGCAAGCAACCGCAGATGATTCGCGAACTCGCTCTGGAAGCGATCAAATACATGGAGGATAACGATCTGTTGACGGTCCCACAGCTGGCGAAAGACACGTGGCGGATGGAAATGCTTAGTCCCGAACGTCAGCTTGTAAGTCCGTTCTTTCTGGGCGGCGAAGTCATCCAGGTTTCTTATCCAACCAGCACGATGTCGCACGAACAGAAAATGATGAGCATGCGCGGCAACAACCCACACTTCTCGCGCGCCACGGTGCATCACGAATTGATTCCCGGTCATCACCTGCAAGGGTTCATGACTGCGCGGTACAAGCCGTATCGCGGCCTGTTCTCGACGCCGTTTTGGGGCGAGGGCTGGGCGCTTTACTGGGAGCTGCTGCTCTGGGACATGAATTTTCCAAAGACCCCTGAAAACAAGATCGGCATGCTGTTCTGGCACATGCATCGCTGCGCGCGAATCATTTTCTCGCTGAGCTTCCATCTGGAAAAAATGACGCCGCAGGAGTGCATCGACTATCTCGTAAATCGGGTCGGACACGAGCGCGATAACGCCACCGCCGAAGTACGCCGTTCATTCGATGGGAGCTATGGGCCGCTGTATCAAATCGCTTACCTGCTCGGCGGCCGGCAGTTTCATGCTTTGCATCAGGAGTTGGTGGATTCAAAGAAGATGACAAACCGCGCGTTTCACGACTGGATTCTGAAAGAGAACCGGATTCCGGTGGAGATGGTGCGCGCGATTCTGACTAATCAAAAGCTAACAAGGGATTTCAAGACGAGTTGGAGATTTCTGCCGAACTGATCTTCAACGGCCGCCTCAAGCGTCGACATTTTTCTTCGTCGAATGACAAAACCGTGACAATCCGCGAGACGCGATTTCTAAAATGATGCCGTGCTGGAAGATCTAATCGTTCTGCACCATCCCGCCAAACCGGGCGAGAGGTGGCCGGTGGCCATCAACGCGCTCGAGTGGCAGACCTGCCTTCGCCGAATCGTCCTGCTGCACAAATCGGAAAGCGCTGCGCTGATTCCCGATCTACCCGAAGGCTTTGAAACTTATGAAGGACAAGTCGCCCACAATTTTCTGCTCGAAGTGATTTGCGGTCTGCGTTCACCGCTGGTGGCTGAAACAGCAGTCATGGGCCAGTTCAAAGAGTTCTGCGCGAGCGCAAGATTTCCGATGAATGAATGGGGTGCGTTCCTGCGCCGGGTAACTTCCGACCTGCTGGTCGATGCTAAGCACGTGCGGCGGCTGCATCTCGAAGGCCTCGGCAGCCAATCGTATGGCGGCATGGTGAGGCGACATCTGAAGGCGGTTCCCTCCGTTGTGGTGCTGGGCGCGGGCCAGCTGGCTGAAGAGATTCTTCCCTGGGTGGTTGGCAAGACCGACGTAACTGTTTGCGCACGCAATCCAGAGCGCGCCGGACCGCTTATGGAAAAGTTTCCACAAGTCCGTCTGGCGCAATTCGCCTTGACCGCACCGGTTGAGGAAAGCCGAGAGACCGCGCTCGTAATTGCAGCACCGATCAGCGCGTGCGATGTGAAGGAATGGATGGCGGCGCAGCTGACTCCAGTCGTGAAGGTCCTCGACCTGCGCGGCGAAGCAGAAACCGATCCATTGAACTGTTCGTTGCCTGTGGTCAGACTGTCAGAGATGTTCGCCGCTTTAAAAAACGAGCGCCCCGAACCAGCTGCGCGCGTGGCCGCGGCGCGGGACGAAATCAGGAAAGCAGGCCAGAGGCTGATCGAACAGGCGCAGTTTCGGCCCTTCGGTTGGGAAGATTTATGCGCCTAGTTCTCGCTGCGCGTCGCAGCGAGTTGGCGCGTATTCAGGCACTTCAAGTCGGCCGCGCTCTTCAAAACGCACACCCACAAATCAGTATCGAATATTCCTTTCACGAATCACTCGGCGATAAGAATCAAACCGATCCGCTGTGGCAGATGCCTGAGAAAGGTGTCTTCACCCAGGACCTGCGCGAGGGTCTGCTCGCCGGCAAGTACGATCTGGCTGTGCATTCATGGAAAGACCTAGCGATAGAGGATGACGGCGAGACTTTGATCGCGGCAACACTCCCGCGCGCCGACGTGCGCGATTTGATGTTGGTGCGAAGAGATCGATGGGAGGAAGCTCGGCGCACCGGGCGATTTACGATTCTCACCTCGTCGCCGCGACGCAGTTACAATCTCGACTCATTTTTGCGAACTGCGCTTCCCGCAAAAGTTGACGAACTGACGTTTGAACCGGTTCGCGGCAACGTGCCGACGCGCGTGCGCAAAATGTGGAATCCGGGCGCGGACGCGTTGATTATCGCCAAAGCCGCGCTCGATCGTCTGTTGGAAGCGCCGGCAGAAGAGTTCGCCGCCACGAAAGCTGAACTGCGAAAAGCTCTGTCGCAGTGCCTGTGGATGGTTCTGCCGCTGCGCGCCAATCCGTGTGCGCCGGCGCAGGGCGCGCTCGCGGTTGAGATCCAGAGTCACCGTCCTGAGTTGATGGAACTGCTCGCGCCTATTAACTGTGCCGAGACATTTGCGACCGCTCAGCGTGAGCGCGAGATTCTGCGCGGTTATGGTGGCGGCTGCCATCAAAAGATAGGCGCCAGTGTCTTGCGCCGGCCGTACGGCGAAATCACCTCTCTCCGCGGGCTAACTGACGATGGCGCGGCACTGAATGAGTATCGCTTGTCAGCTTCGCGCCCGCGGCCGGCGAAAGTGGCGCCCGACCTGCTTTGGCCACTCAAGCCTGCGGACTCTGACTGGTTCAAACGCGAGCCGATACCTGCGACAATACCGGATTCGCCTTTGTGGATTGCCAAGGCCGATGCGTTGCCGGAGGACGCTTCTACTTCTGATTCGCAGCTGGTTTGGGCGAGCGGCCTGAAGACGTGGGGACGCCTGGCACAGCGCGGCGTCTGGGTGAACGGCTCCGGCGAGGGTTTAGGCGAACAGGAGCATCCGCGGATCGAAACGATTGCCGGGACCGAAGTGCAATGGACAAAGCTGACGCACGCTGGGAGCGCGGGCATCTTATCCGCATCTGGTTCTTCGGGGAGCGCGGGTATCCTGCCCGCATCTGGTTCCTTTGAAAATGGAATGCAAACATTACCGACGTATCGTCTGGTTCCGAAAGACGACGGTCCCAACATCGAAGGCAAATATTACTTTTTCTGGACGAGCGGATCGAGTTTCGAACGCGCGCTGTCTTTGAATCCATGGATGAAATCGATGACGCATTTCTGCGGGCCCGGCAACACACAGCTAGTACTCCAACGCCACGGAATCGAGCCGCACATATTTCTCGATCACGAGCATTGGCTAGAGGAAATGTGTCAGTACCGGGAGCGGTAGCGACCGGATCGACGCGCAAGTTGAATGTTGATCCCGTCGCTACCGCTCCGGGTACCGACACTTACGAATGGCTACGGGAGATGAGCCTTCAATGAAACGCTTGATGCGCCTGCGGGCGACTCAACACTTACGCGACTTGTGCGCGGAAACGGATTTCAACCGCGCGCAATTGATTCAGCCGTTTTTCGTCGTCGAAGGCCTCAAAGCCGATGAGCCGATCGCCGGCCTGCGCGGCAATGTTCGTCTCAGCATTTCATCCGCGCTGCGACAGATTGAAAACGATTTGAAAGATGGCGTGACTCATTTCCTGCTCTTCCCGGTTCCCGGTGACAAGCGTGAAAAAGATTTTGACCATCAATTCGAGCGTGAGGTGATCACCCAGATCCGAAAACAGTTCGGGTCGAATCTATGCCTGTGGGTCGATACCTGCTTGTGCGCGTACACGACGCACGGCCACTGCGCAGTGCTGAGCGACACCGGTATCGATCATCCGATGACGCTTGATGAATTGGCGAATTCAGCGCTGGCATTCGCCGAAGCCGGGGCGGACGGCATCAGTCCCAGCGACATGATGGATGGCCGGGTGGGCCGCATTCGCGAGCAGCTCGACGAAAACGGGTTCGATCTCGTACCGGTGATGAGTTACAGCACAAAGTTCGCCAGTAATTTCTACGGCCCTTTTCGCGCTGCGGCCGACTCCGCTCCCCAGTTCGGGGACCGAAAAGGCTATCAGCTGGACGTGCGCAATCGCACTGACGCAGTCGCGTCGAGTCGTCGCTGTGCTGAAGAAGGCGCCGACCTGCTCATGGTAAAACCGGGACTGACTTCGCTCGATCTGATCGCGCCCATTAACGAAGAGACTGGCCTGCAAGTTGGCGCCTATCAGGTTAGCGGCGAGTACGCCGGAATGTCGCTGCTGGCTGATAATGGACTGATTGATTTCGACCGTGGGCTGTTGGAAACGTGGCACGTTTTCAAACGCGCCGGCGCCCAATTCATCATCACGTACGGCGCGCGTTATGCGAAGAAGTTAGGAATCTAATTTGATCTCCCTTTCTCTTTGGGAGAGGGCTGGGGTGAGGGTGCGAAGCTTAGCGATACTAAAACCATGAGACTGCCCCTTCTTGTTGCGAGGCCCAGCCTCGCGACAAGAAAGAAGAAGTAACGTATACGCTTCCGCACGCTAAGCCCTCACCCTAACCCTCTCCCGGAGGAAGAGGGAAAAAGGCATATAATGTCGTCTCATCAAACAGCACCAGTTCTTGATTCGTCGCACGACCTCTTCGAACGTGCTCTGCGCCTTTCACCCGGCGGCGTACACAGTCCCGTGCGTGCCTTCAAAAGCGTTGGCGGAACGCCCGTCTTTTTCCGCAGCGCGCAGGGCGCGATTCTGACTTCCGTTGAGGGTGAGGACTACATTGATTTCTGTCAGAGCTTCGGGCCGTTGATGCTCGGTCATCGCGATCCGGATGTCGCCGAAGTTGTGAAGGAAGCAATTGACACCGCCTGGAGCTTCGGCGCGTGCGAGCCTTACTCACTGGAACTGGCCGAATGGATTACTTCGCGTGTGCCCTGGGCCGAGATGCTGCGCTTCGTTTCTTCGGGCACGGAAGCGGTGATGAGTGCGCTCCGCGTAGCGCGGGCGGCGACCGGGCGCTCGCGAATTCTGAAATTCGAAGGCTGCTATCACGGCCACGCCGATTCCCTTTTGGTGAAAGCCGGAAGTGGATTGGCCGGAGTTGCCGCCAGCTCAAGCGCCGGCGTTTCCAAAAATGTTGCGAGCGAAACGCTGGTTGCGTCGCTGGATGAAGAAGAGAGCGTGCGCGCGGTGTTCGACACGCACGGATCGGAAATAGCCGCGGTGATTCTTGAACCGCTGCCGGCGAATTACGGTCTGTTGATTCAGCGGCGCGAATTCATAGAAGAAACGGTTAACCTCGCGCGCCGGCATGGGGCGCTGGTCATTTTCGACGAAGTCATCTCCGGTTTTCGCTTGGGGATGGGCGGCATGGCGGAAGTTCTGGGGATGCGACCCGATCTCGTGACGTACGGCAAAGTCATTGGCGGCGGATTTCCCGTCGGTGCGTACGGCGGGCGGCGCGATCTGATGGAGATGGTCGCGCCTTCCGGACCGGTGTATCAGGCCGGAACACTAAGCGCGAATCCTGTTGGTGTGCGCGCCGGGTTGACGACCCTGCAAAAGATTGAACGTGTCGGCGCCTTTCAAACGCTGGAAAAGCGAACTGCGCAGTTCTGCGATCAACTGAATGCGACCTTCGATGAACGAGGCTTGCCGGTGCAAATCACGCGCGCGGCTTCTCTGTTCTGGCTACATGCGAAGACTGATAAGGTCATTCGTCGGCTAGAAGACATCCCGACATATCACGCTGAAAACTTTGCGCGCATCTTTCACGGCGCACTGGGTCGTGGAGTTTACTTCGCGCCGAGTGGTTATGAGGTAAGTTTCATGTCGCTGGCTCATACTGATGAGCTGTTGGAAAAATCCGCTCGTGCGATTTGTGAGGCGGTTGAAGAGGCTTTTCCCTCTCCCTCTGGGAGAGGGAGAGGGTGAGAGCTTAGTAGCGGCGGGCCTCCCAAAATTCCTGGGACTAGATTCATATTGTTATTTACCGCTAAGCTTCGCTCCCTCACCCCAGCCCTCTCCCAGAGGGAGAGGGAGAAAAGAAAGAAATGAAACCTGGTCGCGACCGAATCAAAATTCTGCTGGTGGCTCTTTGGGTCACTTTCACCGTCACGCTCGCCGTGTGGTGGATGATTTTCGGGTTGCGGCAACTCAACCTGCTGGACCAGTTTCACGTTGAGCAGGCTGATCAACTACAAAGCCATTATCGGATGCTTCTGTGGGAGGGCGGCATTCTGATCGCATCGCTCATCGGCGGCGGCCTGGCGCTTTATTACTACGCGCGCCGGGAACAGAAACGACACGAGCAGGTCGAAGAGTTTTTCGCCGCATTCACACACGATGCCAAGACAGCCCTCGCGAGCCTCCGCTTGCAGGCCGAGAGCCTCAAAGAAGATTTTGGCGCGAACCCGAATCCACTGCTTGATCGTCTGCTGCAGGACACGCTGCGTTTGCAGCTACAACTGGAAAATTCTCTGTTTTTGGTCAGCCTTCCCACTGGCAAGCTTCTGAACGAGCCTGTGCGCATCGGACAATTAGTGGAAGCGCTCCGTTATCACTGGCCCAACCTGTCGATCGTTCAGAAAGGCGATGGCGTGGTGCGCGGTGATAGCCGCGCACTCACCAGTGTGCTGACCAACCTGATTCACAACGCGGTCAAGCACGGTGAAGCGTCGGAGATCAGAATAACGGTCGAGCCGAGCGACGCGGGCCGGCTGACCTTGCGTGTCGCCGATAACGGCTGCGGTTTTCAGGGCGACTTTCGGGAATTGGGAAAGCTGTTCGTACGGCACGCGCGTGGCAGCGGCAGTGGCGTCGGCCTTTACATCTCGGGGCAACTGGCGAAACGAATGGATGCGACTTTGAATTTCGCGCCCGGACGTGAAGGCGGGTTTGTCGCCGAGTTGAGTATCCCGAGTGTGCCTCAACCCGTTCTGGCCGAACAGCCGAGACACGAACTGGCATGAAGTCGATTTTGCTGGTCGAAGACGATCGCTCGCTGGGCGCAACTCTGCGCGACCGGCTGGAGCGCGAGGGTTACGAAGTCTCGTGGGTGGAGACGAAGCAGCGCGCCTTAAAGAGGTTCGGCGAAAGCCTCTGGGACTTGATCATACTGGACGTCAGTTTGCCGGACGGTTCGGGGTTCGAGATTGCGCGCGACATAAAAGCGAGTTCTTCAGTTCCGATCATGTTCATGACCGCACTGGGCACTGCTGAGAACCGCTTGGAAGGTTTTGAAATCGGGGCGGAAGAATTTATTCCGAAGCCGTTTCACCTGCGCGAGCTGCTGCTGCGCGTCAAGCATGTTTTCGAACGGCATCCCGCGCTTCATCGAATTTCGTGCAACGGGCGGGTGATTGAACTCGACAGCCGCTTAATCGTGCAACCGGACGGCCAGAGAGATTTTCTGCCGGCCAGGGATTTTCAGTTGCTGGAACTTTTGATCACCAGCGCACCGCGTGCGGTCAGCCGCAACGAAATCATCGACAAGCTTTGGGGTGAAGACAAACTGGGGAATCAACGAACGGTAGATAACATGATCGTTCACCTGCGGCAGTCTTTGGGCGATGAAAAAAGTGAATTTATTCGCTCAGTTCGTGGCGTCGGGTACCAATGGAATGCACAGTCAGAACCCCGACCAGTCGGGATAGTGGGTGGTTGATCGGAATGAACAAAGAGGCATTCGGATGACCGGAACTCTCATTCACACCTCGCTTCAGCGAGATGAAAACGCCCGACGGAAGTGTCTGGAACCGTTTGAACGGTTTTCCGATACGCCGTTGAATCGGCTCGATACCGCAACTACAGGCCAAGACACCTCGCTGAAGCGAGGTATGAATGAGAGTCAGCCCGTCGGACCCGGCGCACTCCAACTCGGCAACAGCCGCTTTCATAACGCGCTAGCCCGAGTGCCGCAGGCCTCGCCGCCCATCTGGCTCATGCGCCAGGCCGGACGTTATCACCGCCACTATCAGGATCTGCGACGACAGTTTTCGTTTATGGATCTCTGTAAGCAGCCTGAGTTGGCAGCTCACGTAGCCCTCGGTCCGGTGATGGACTTTGATTTTGACGCGGCGATTCTCTTTAGCGATCTGCTGTTCCCCCTGGAAGCGCTCGGGATGGGCTTGCAGTACACGGATGCCGGCCCACAACTCGGCTGGAAATTGACGCCGCAGACATTCGGGAAGCTACGCGCGGTCGATGAGGCAGGGCCAAGCCTTCTCTTCCAGGGCGACGCCATGCGCGCAACGCGACAGTTGTTGCCCCATGACAAGAGTTTGATCGGCTTTGTCGGTGGACCCTGGACGCTGTTTGTTTACGCTGTTGAAGGAACGCATAAGAACGTCGTGCGCGCGAAACAAGAATTGCAATTGTTTGAGAAGTTCTGCCAGACGCTGGTTCCGTTATTGATTAAGAACATCGAACTACAGTTAGCGAATGGAGCCGAGCTGGTGATGATTTTTGACACGGCCGCGGGCGAACTTGGATCCGACGTTTTCAAGGCTGAAGTCGTGCCGCAGCTCGAGCGGCTTACGCAGCGTTTTCCGGACAGACTTGGTTACTACTCGAAAAACACCACTCGCGAGCATCTCGATCATGCGCTGTTCACGAATGGCGGCTGGGCCGGCATCGGTGTCGATCACAATTGGGATTTGCGCGATGCCTTTGAACAATTTCCGCACGGTTTCATTCAGGGCAACTTCGATCAGAATCTCCTATTGACGAGCCGGGATGATTTCAAGCGAAGTCTTGAACAGTTTCTCCAGCCATTATTGACGCACGATCGCACGGGCTGGATTTGCGGACTCGGTCACGGTGTCCTGCCGAAAACTCCGGAAGAGAATGTGCGACACTTTGTTAATACTGTTAGAGAGGTCCTGCAGTGAACGATCTTTTTGCCAAGTACGACGTCCCGGCGCCGCGCTATACAAGCTATCCGACCGTTCCCTTCTGGAGCGACACGCCGACGACTGAGGAGTGGCTGACGGAACTCTCTTCAGCTTTCGCAGACGAGCAAGCGTCCTGGTCCCTTTATCTTCACCTTCCGTTCTGTGAAACCCTCTGCACATTCTGCGCATGCAATACCGTCATCACGCGCAATCACCAGCGCGAAATCGGCTACCAGGAATTGTTACTGACTGAATGGAATCTCTATCGTAACCGCGTCCCGAAGTTGCGCGAACGCTCGTTGCTCGGCATTCATCTGGGCGGCGGCACGCCGACGTTTTTCGCGCCTGAGAGTCTGCGGCAAATTCTAAAACCGATCTTGGCTGAGACGACGATCGATCCGGATCGGTTTGAAGCCTCGGTCGAAGTTCATCCGGGCCACACCACGCGCGAACATTTGAAAACGCTGCGCGAGCTTGGGTTCACACGCGTCTCGATCGGCGTGCAGGACTTCGATCCGGAGGTCCAACGCATCGTAAATCGCCATCAGCCTTACGAAGTGACGAAGACCTGCACGGACGTTGCGCGCGAACTCGGCTACACGTCAATCAACTACGATTTGATTTACGGCCTGCCGAAACAGACTATCGAGCGGTTTTCAGAGAGCGTGGACAAGACGATCGATTTGCGTCCCGATCGAATCGCACTCTACAGCTTTGCGCTCGTGCCCTGGATTAAGCCTGCGCAGCGAAGCTACACCGACGAAGACATTCCCAGGGCCGCTGACAAACGAGCGCTTTACGAGATGGCGCGCGCGAAACTCCAGACTGCCGGTTACGCTGAAATTGGCATGGATCACTTCGCATTGCCGCACGACGGCATGGCCCAAGCTCAACGCGAAGGCACTCTGCATCGCAATTTTCAGGGCTACACAGAGAGGCGCACCGATGTGCTGCTAGGCCTCGGTGTAAGCGCAATTTCAGAAGCGCCCACTTGCTTTCATCAGAACGAAAAAGCTTTTCCGGTTTATGAGCGGCGCGTCTCGCAAGGCGAGATTCCTACATTCCGTGGACATTTGCTTTCGGAAGAGGATCGCGAACTGCGCGAGCAGATTCTGGAATTCATGACTCGCTTTGAAGTCGAACTGCGCGAGCGACAGCCTGATGACGCAAGACAATTCCTCTCATCGCTCATCAGCGACGGACTGGTTGACGTTCACGGCGACCGGCTTAGGCTCACCGAGCAAGGGCGGCCGTTTCTCCGCAACGCGTGCATGTTTTTCGATTATCGTCTGCGACGGCAACAGCCCCAGGCACGCACTTTTTCGCAAGCCGTCTAACTTTCCTGAATCACCGTGAAACCTATCACTGTTGTCGGCGCAGGATTTTCCGGGCTAACGACGGCTTACCTTCTGACGAAAGCAGGCCGCGAAGTCCGCGTCGTTGAGAAGACCGCGCGCGCCGGCGGGTTGATTCGCACCAATCGCACCGAGCATGGGCTGGTTGAGACGGCCGCGAACGGTATTCTGAACTCGGCGCGCCTGGAAGCGATGTGCGCCGACATCGGGGTGCCACTCCTGCCGACGCGTCCTAACGGCCGAAAGCGCTTCATCTTTCGCGGCAAACCACGACAGATGCCTCTGAGCTTCGCCGAAGCGTTGCGGATTCCGGTTGGATTGATCGGCAACGCCGCGAAACTTCGGCCGCAACCTTTCGAAACGATCGCCGCCTGGGGCGCGCGCGTGCCTGGCAAAGGCGCAACTGAATATCTGTTGATTCCAGCACTCGGCGGAATTTACGCAGGCGATCCAGATCGCTTGAGCGCCAGTTTGATCTTCGGTCGCGCTAACCTGCCAGACCATTTGCAGACGTATCGTCCGCAGAAGGCCAGGACGCGGGGCACCGTCGCGCCGCCTAACGGAATGCAGCAATTGATCGACGGCCTCGTTGATTACCTGCGTCAGCGGGGCGCCGAGATCAATTTCTCAGAAACTGTTCCGTTCAATGACAGCGACCCGACGGTGGTTTGTCTTTCGGCAAGCGCGGCGGCAGCTTACCTCGCGAAAGCATCGCCCCGTCTCGCGCAAGAGCTCGCGCGAATCGAAATGCTTTCGCTGGTGACGGCGACCTGCTTCTTCCGTCAAGAAGCCGCGACGCTGAAAGGTTTTGGTTGTCTGTTTCCTCTCGATCAGAACTTTCGCGCACGCGGAGTGCTTTTCAACGATTGCATCTTCGAAGGCCGTGGCCCGGCGCACAGCGAGACATGGATCTATGGCGGCGCGCTGGATCCCGACGCCGTAAATCTTGACGATGAAGAGTTAACCAAAACGATCCTCGCCGACCGCACCGGGTTCTATCAACAAGAGGACAGACCGCTCGCAGTTCACATCAAGCGTTGGCCAAACGCTCTACCGCACTACTCAGTTGATCTGGAACGGACGCTGATGAAGCTCCCCAATCCTCCGTCAAATATCGCGCTGGTGGGCAATTATCTTGGCCGCATTGGCCTGGCAAAGATCTTCGAACGTGGGGCCTACGTCGTCGATAATGTCGTTAAGAACTGGGACTAGGAGTACTTTGGAGAAAGGTCCTCTGTGGGAACTCAGTGGTCCTCTGTGGTGGAATTTGCTTAGAAACCTCACCACAAAGGCACAGAATCACACAGAGAACCACAGAGTTCCGCAGGCCTGTAAGTCTTGTGAAATCCCCGCAGACAGCGGTGACCCTATTGACACTTCGAATCGACGTTAACTAAACTCCTGCCGTACGAGGTTTAGCGATGACGCTGGTCAAGCTCATAGTCATCACAGTCCTGATCATCATCAGCATCCTGCTATTCGGCCGTTTTCTGTTTTAGCTGGCTGCGGATGTCACCACTCAGGTTTTTCCAGCGAGTGTTTCCCTTCTGCGCTCGCGGCACCCATCTTATTTCCTGCTTAATTCTGTTTGTCTGCTTCAGTGCGTCTGCCGCATCGGTCGTCGCCCAGGAAATACCACCGAAAGACGATGAAGTCCTGCGGGTGACGACGGACCTGCTTCTGTTTCCTGCGCGCGTTCGCGACAAGAACGGAAATAGGCCTGACGGCCTCACTGAAAAGGATCTCTCTTTGAAGGATCCCGATGCAGTCACGAGCGGCCTGTATTTTTCGCCGGGCGTCGATCGAGTCGCGATGGTGTTCGCGTTGGATCAATCTGGGAGTGTGCGCGACATTATCAGCAAGCAACGTGACGCGGCCGCCGGTCTGTATCGGCGCTTCAACAGTCTTTCCAGCATTGCCGTTCTGCACTTCTCTCACCGCCCGGCCGTGGCCGCGCCCTTTGTCCGCGATGTTAGCTCGGCGCTGGGTGCCTTCGACGTTCGCGCTCATGACAATCAACCAACTGCAATCTTCGACGCGGCGGCCCACGCCGTTCAAATGTTCAAAACCTTGCCGCCCATCCGCAGTGAGCGGCGAATCGTAATTCTCATCAGCGACGGTTTAGACAATTTTAGCCGCGCAAAGCCTGACTCAGTGATCAGCGCAGCGCGCGCAGACCGCGTTTCGTTCTACATCATTCATCTGCCGCTCTTCGAGCCACGCGACGGGCGTCTGGCCGTGCGGCGTGCGGCCAGCGGTTTTCGCGACCTCGCGGAAAAGACCGGAGGCAAGTACTTTCTCGCTAACGACTCGCCGTTGGCGCGGCGCACAACCGTCGATCTGACGCCGATCTTTGAAGCTATCGAGGCGGATTTGAAAAGCCAATATCTGATCGGATTTTACCTGAACGAGAAAGCAAACGACGGGCGGCGGCACACGTTCTCTCTCAGCATGCCGCCAGGCCTGGAGTATCAATTCACTCCACTCGGTTATTCGCGAACGCACAAGTTTTTCGTCGAGCGCCCGCGTGAAGCGCTGAAACCGCGAAGCTGACTTGCGATGTTCCCGCCCTTAAGTGAAGATATCGCTCTCTTCAAACTCTACGATGACTGAAAAAACTGACGCAGGCTTGCGCAAGATTCGTCGCGCGCTGATAAGTGTTTCCGACAAGACGGGAATCGTCGATTTCGCGCAGGAGCTGAAAAGTTTCGGCGTTGAGATCCTCAGCACCGGCGGCACGGCGAAAGCCTTGCGTGAAGCAGGCATCGACGTTATCGACGTCGCCGACATCACCGGTTTTCCCGAGATGATGGACGGGCGAGTCAAGACGCTGCATCCGAAAATACATGGGGCGCTTCTCGGCGTTCGCGATAATCCAGAGCACGTGACGGCGATGGAACAGCACGGCATCGGACCGATCGACATGGTCGTCATCAATCTCTATCCGTTCGAACAGACCGTCGCCCGCGAAGACATCACTCTCGCCGAGGCCATCGAACAAATCGACATCGGGGGACCCGCTTTGATTCGTTCGGCGGCGAAGAACTATCACGATGTCGCCGTGGTGACAGCGCCGGAGCTGTATCGCCAAATCCGCACGGAACTAATTCTGGACGAAGGGGCGTTGACGCTCGCCACCCGCGAAGCACTGGCCCGGCTCGCATTCATGCGCACGGCCTTTTATGACTCCGCGATTTTTCCGTATCTCAGCGCAAATCTCGCCGGCGCGAAAAGCTCGCAGATGTTCCCACCCGTGCCGGAAATCCTCGACAAGATGTCGACGTACATGAACTTGTTCTCGAGCACGATGAAGTCGCTGCATGGGGACCAGTTCGAAGCGGCCGAAGATGAGGAGTTCGCTGAGCATGAGCAGCTTTCACTCAATAAGGTTTCTAACCTGCGCTATGGCGAGAATCCGCATCAGGCCGCGGCGTTGTACGACCTGGGCGTCCGCGGTGGTGCGGGGGAACAGGACGGTGTGGCTGCGGCGGAACAACTGGGCGGGAAGGAGATGTCCTTCAACAACTACGTTGATGCAGACGCGGCGTGGCAGCTCGTATGTGATTTTGATGACACGGCGTGCGCAATTATCAAGCATACGAATCCCGCCGGCGCCGCGACTGGCGCAGCCGCGGAAGAGGCCTATCGGCGCGCACTCGCTTGCGATCCCGTTTCAGCATTTGGAGGAATCGTCGCCTTCAATCGCACCCTTGACGTCGCTGCTGCGCGCGCCGTCGTCGAGATCTTCGTTGAAGTAGTCATTGCGCCGGATTTCGATGAGGCAGCGCTGGAAGTGTTGACCGCGAAAAAGAACCTGCGCGTGCTGCGTGCCGGCGCCGCTAAAACTTCCGAAGGCTTCGAATACAAACAGATCTCCGGTGGCATGCTGGTGCAAACACGCGACACTCATCGATTGGCGCGTGAAGACTTGAAGTTCGTTACCAAACGCGAGCCGACTGAAAAAGAAATCGCAGACCTGTTGTTCGCCTGGACTGTGTGCAAGCACACCAAATCGAACGCGATCGTCTACGCGCGCGACCGGCAAACCGTCGGCGTCGGCGCGGGCCAGATGTCACGTGTTGACTCTGTGAAGATCGGAGCGATGCGGGCCCAACTGCAGGTTGCGGGATCGGTGCTGGCCTCGGACGCATTCTTTCCCTTTCGTGACGGCTTAGACGAAGCCGCAAAGCACGGCATCACGGCGGTGATTCAGCCCGGCGGCTCAGTGCGTGATGAGGAAGTCATCGCCGCAGCGAATGAACACAACCTGGCGATGGTCTTCACGGGGATTAGGCACTTTAAACACTGACAACGAAAAGTGAACCCAGGCCCGCGAATACGTGCGGCAGTTCGATGCGAATGAAAATCCTCCGACGATTGATCTGCATGGCCTGGGTTTTTTCTTTGGCCGCTGTGGGATTCGCGCAAGCCAACCTTCAGGGACTTCCCAAGGACGCCACGGTTGTCGAAACACGGATGCTGCCTTCGAGTGCTCGCGCAAACCGCATGCTTGTGCTGTGGATGCTGAACCCGCGTAAGAACCCAACCAACTATCCTCCCGACGAGATGTACTCGTGTCCTGAACAAACCCGGGGAAGCCACTATTCCGGCTCGACCCGCGTGTCATTGATCGATTCGGCAACGCGCCGTGTCATCAACACTTTGAAAATTTCCGCCGCTCAAAGCGAAGAAGATAGTTTTGACCTGCCTTATGCAATCCGCAAAGGTTATTATTACCGGGTCCCAGCCAGAGTTAAGAGAGGCGCCGAAGCAAAACCAAGCCTGATTTGGTTGCGGGACTACAACGGCGACGGAAAGGTACTTGAGTTCGCACTGTTCGATGCCCTCGCGTGCATGGGATTGGAAACCACGCTGATTGGTTACAGCGAGAAACAGGATCGCGTAATTCAATATCCGATCAGTCTGGAAGTCTTTGACGGCACGAAACGCACGACGAAAGTCAGCCCTTGGGCGGATTACTTATTCAGCGGCAAGCCGGTGCGGCCGGGTTACTGGAAATACGAGATCGATTATCGCGGCCGCGGCGGTTCGTACGATAAATGGGAAGTGCGTTATAACCGGCTAAAGGAACAGTTTGAAGGCAAACTGATCATGACTTCAGGTGATTAGAGGCTTACATGACGAGATCAATTAAGAGACCGTTCATTCTTATTCTGGCGCTCTTACTGTCGAGCATTTCCATCGCCGGGCAAAAGCCGAAGGACGATCCTTGTCCAAATGCCCAGTCGCAGCTTGAAATGAATCAGTGTGCCGGTAACGCATACAAAGCGGCTGACGGCGAATTGAACCAGGTCTACCGCAAACTGGTCGCGATGCTGGACGCAGACGGTAAGGTACAGCTCAAGGTGGCCCAGACAGCGTGGCTGAAATATCGAGATGCCAACTGTGAATTCGTTGGCGATATGTACAAAGGGGGCAGCATCCGGCCAATGATTTATGCCTTTTGCCTCGCAGACGTCACCAAGAACCGTACCACTGAACTGAAAGGTCAAATCGAAGACAGAAGTCACTAAACTCATCATGCTGCAAAACAAACAAGGAATTATTTTCGGCGTGGCCAACAAACGCTCGATCGCGTGGGCGACGGCGCAGGCGCTGCACGAAGCCGGCGCAAAACTCGCGTTTGCGTATCAAGGCGAGCGGCTAAAAGACAACGTTGAGAGTCTGACTAAAGCTGAGATGCCCGACGCTCCCCTGTTTTCGTGCGATGTAACCAAGCAGGAAGAGATCGATGCAACTTTTCAACGTCTCGGCGAAGAATTCGGGCGGCTCGATTTCGTAATTCACAGCATCGCCTTTGCACCGCGTGAAGCGCTGGAAGGTGAATTCATGAAGGTCGATCGCGATGGCTTTCTGATGGCGATGGAAATCAGCGCCTATTCGCTGACGCAACTGGCGCGCGCCGCGGCGCCCTTGATGACCGAAGGTGGGAGCATCGTGACGATGAGCTTTCACGGCGCTGAGAAGGTTTATCAGGGCTACAACGTGATGGGCGTGGCGAAAGCCGCGTTGGAATCAAGCGTGCGCTATCTCGCCAGCGACCTCGGTCCGAAGAACATCCGCGTGAATGCTGTCAGTGCGGGGCCGATTCAAACACTGTCCGCCCGCGGCGTTGCGAGGCTGAGCACAATGTTGAAGCACCACGCGGAACGCGCACCGATGAAGCGCAACGTCGAAGTTCGCGAAGTCGGCAACACGGCGCTGTTCCTGTGCAGTTCCCTCTCCTCGGGCATCACGGGGGAAACAATCTACGTCGATTGTGGCTACAACATTATGGGACTGTAGAACATGGCACACGACGACTACAGAGACATTCCGGGCGGCACTCATGACGAACGTCTGCTTGAAACGCCGCGGCCCGATGAGTTCCTGCATACCGACACCTGGCGCGTGTTTCGCATCATGGGCGAGTTTGTTCAGGGTTTCGAAGACCTTGCGCCGATTACGAACGGCGTTTCGATTTTCGGGTCGGCGCGTACCTCGCGCGACGATCCCGCCTACGCCGCGGCCCAGGAAACGGCTGCTCTTTTCGTGCGCGCGGGTTTTGCGGTAATCACCGGCGGTGGGCCGGGAATCATGGAAGCCGCCAACAAGGGCGCCCTGGAAGCCGGCGGCACTTCGGTGGGCTGTAACATCGAGCTTCCCCATGAACAGAAGTCGAACGACTACCTCACGTTGTCACTGAAATTCAAGTACTTCTTTGTGCGCAAGATGATGTTCGTGAAGTACAGCGACGCGTTCGTCATCTTCCCCGGCGGGTTCGGCACACTCGACGAGTTGTTCGAAGCCCTAACGCTGATTCAAACACGTAAGATTCACCACTTTCCGGTCGTGCTCTATGGCTCAGAGTACTGGCGACCGATGTTGGATTGGTTAAAGGGCCCGATGTTAAGCGAGCGGAAGATCGTGGATGAAGACTTTCGGCGTCTGCACGTTACCGATTCACCGGAAGAGATTGTGAAGATCGTTTCGGACAGCAAGAGCAAGATCGACAAGATGCAGTAGGTACGCACGCCTCCGGCGTGCTGAGCATCTGGAGCTGTGGTACGCATGCCTCCGGCATGCAGCACGCCAAGCGTGCGAACCGTCCGTTAGCCGCCTACATTGTCGGCCAGCCAGGCGCGATACGGTGCTGAGACGTGCGCCATCGGAACGGCGACGATCTCAGGCGTGTCGTAACTGTGAATCTCGCGCACCGCCCTTTCTAAATCATCAAACTGCGCGGCAGTTGTCTTGGCAAGCATCAGGATCTCTGTTTCGCGCTGCACCTCACCATTCCAGCGATAAACGGATTCAATTTCCGGAAGGATTTGTACACAAGCCGCGAGTTGCCGCTCTACCAGCTCATTCGCAATGCGGCGCGCTTCGTCAGCGTTCCCCGCAGTCATGAAGACGACAATAGCGTCACTCATTCTGCTTCAGTTTCTTCCGCGCCTTCGTTGGCAGGTCCGGTGAGCGGCGAAGTGTCTCCGCCAAAGAATGATTCGTAGAGTTCCTTCGCCCGATCGAGATCGCGCTCATCGACCAGGACCGCGACGCCCGGTGAGACCGCCGAAAACACCGGCGAGAATTGGTCGTTCGCGCCTGATTGCACCGCCGAACGAACCCCGTTTTGCCGCAGGATGTCGTTGACCATTTCGGCTTCGACGGGTGATGACAGAGTGTGCAGCGTGACAAAGTTCGCCTCGCTGTCATCACCGGCGCTGACCTTGGTTGCTACCAGATCCGCACCGTCATCAGCACACTTCGTAATCCCAGGTTGATACTCAGCTTCACAAATAGGACAGAACATAGTTCTCCGTTCTCAAGCAATTTGGTATGCGTGTTCCGATTTTACCGACGCGCCCAGCATTTGTTCCAGTCGCCGCCAAACGCTGTCTGGCGTCATGGCTTCAAAACACGCGGGCTTAAATGCGCTCTTCGTAAATGAACAGTCAGTATCATGACAGTTGACGCATTCGAATTCTGACGTAATCCGAATCTGGTTCTTCCCAATCGTGCCGCACATATTCGGATCCGTGGCGCCGTACAAAGTCACTGACGGGACCTCCAGGGCCGCCGCGATGTGACTGAGCCCCGTGTCCAGGCCAACGGTCGCGGTGGCGCGGCTGATGATTGAAGCCTTAGCGGCTATTGAAAGCGGCGGCAGCACCACCGCATTGGCGACGCCGGCCGCGATCTTGTGGGAACGTTCGCATTCCGCTTCACTGCCCCACGGTAAGACGAGGCAAAAGCCAGCGATCGTCACGCGTTCAGCCAGCTCCCGCCAATACTGCTCCGGCCAGTTTTTCGAGGCCCAGCTGGTGCTGTGGACAAAAACTACGTAAGGCCTGTCTGTTTGCAGCGCCGGGGACGGCAGACGTTCGCGGACAATGCCGTAGTCAACCACGGCTTCGTCGTACGAGTAGGAGAGCGCCTGAGCTAAAAGCCGGCGCATGCGCGCCATCGAGTGTTCGCCCTTGGGAACGGCCAGTTTGTTTCGATAGACCAAATGCGCGCCCCACTCGCGCGCCGAAGCGCCATCGTAGCCGTAACGAGGGCCCCGAGCTTGCCGCGCCACGAAGGCACTCTTGAACTCGCCCTGGAGATCGACGATCGCGTCGTATCTGGCGGCTCGAATGCTCTTTAGGAAATTCTTAATATCACCACGTTCCGTGGAGGTGATTCCGCGCCGCCAACGGCGAAGCGCCACCGGAAAGACATTTTCGACATGCGAGTGCCAAGCGGGAATATCTGCGAACGCCTCGTCAACAGCCCAGTCGAATTTGATGGTCGCATTCGCGCGCGCGGCATCGGTGAGCGCCGGCAGCGTGTGCACAACGTCCCCCATCGATGAAAGCCTGACGATCAGAACACGCATTGTGGGAAGGATACCGGAAAGCTCTAACAGAGAGAACCGAACGTAACCTCTAAGGTAAGGAAGGGTTTGTTTACACCCGCCGTCCTCGGAGGTTAGCGGGGGTGAACCACCCTTCCTGACTGCGCTTTGCTTTGGTGAGCACAATCAGTTAGCGGGCTGCCTGCACTGCTCGCTCGAAGGGAATCTCTTCGAAATTCGTAAAGCGTTTGAACTCGCTAAATCTCTGATTAATTTCTTCCTGGGTCAGACGCTGCACGCGTTCAGTGCCGAACTCTTCCACGTTGAAAGAAGCCATCACCGATCCAAATATCATTGCGCGGCGCAACGCTGCTTCATCCAGTGTTTCCTGGCTCGCCAAATATCCCATCAGCCCGCCTGCGAAAGTATCACCGGCTCCGGTGGGATCGAAGACGGACTCGAGCGGGTACGCCGGAATCGCGAAGTATCCATCCTTCGTGAACATCGCCGCGCCGTACTCCCCGCGCTTTACGATCAGCGTTTTCGGTCCCCACGAAAGAATTTTGCGGGCGGCTTTGATCAGATTGGGCTCTTCGGTAAGTTGACGCGCCTCGGCATCGTTCACAATCAACAAGTCCACCACCTCGATCGCCTTCTGCAGGCTTTCGCGCGTCGTGTCGATCCACAGATTCATCGTATCGAGGGCGACCAGCTCGGCGTTGGGGATCTGCCCGCGTACGTCACGTTGCAAATCAGGCTGGATGTTCCCGAGAAATACGAGTCGCGCGCCCTTCGAACCGTCCGAGAGTTTCGGTTGAAAGCCGGCGAAGACATTTAAGTGCGTATCGAGCGTGTGCGCCACGTTCAGGTCGTATTCATAACGCCCGAACCAGCGAAAGGTCTGGCCATCAGGAATGACTTCCAAATCGGTCATGTCAACGCGGTGGTTTTCAAACACCGCGCGCTCTTCAGCGCCAAAATCGCCGCCCACGACGGCGACGACGCGCACATTAGTGAAGAAGCTGGCTGAAATCGAAAAGTGCGAGGCAGACCCGCCCAGCATCTTTTCGCGTTTACCAAAAGGCGTTTCGACTGAATCAAATGCGACGGAACCAACGACAAGAAGAGACATAGATGAATTTGGAATTGCGAATTTTGAATTTGGAATTGAACTTAGGTCTTAGGTCTAGACTGCTCACTGCACACTGCTCACTACTCACTGCTTACTTACTGTCTTTCCACCGAGTGTGCGAAGGGCATTCTCGGCCTGGCTGCGGAAACTGCTTTCGGGATAGCTGTTGACAAGCTGGGTGAAGAAACCGCGAGCTAACTCGCGAAACTGTTCAGCCGTCAAAGTCTTCTTCGTTTCGCCGTCATGTATCACGTACAGCGACGAGTTCTGCCTGCCCTTGTTTTCCGCGAGATTCAGGCTGCTCTGCCCGGCCATAAAGAGGGCCTCGTCAATCCGCGAGAACGACGGATTGGCTGCGATGATCTCCTCACTTCGCTGCAGCGCCGCCACATAGGCCTTTCGCGTTTTGTAGTAATGGCGCGCCACCTCAAGATTATGCTGCGAGTCCTTTTCCAACTCAGCGTCGCGCTGAAACTGCGGCTGCTGTTTCGCGCCACTCTGAGCTGTCACAGCCAGAGGAGCGGCGAATAGAACCAGGGTGGCAACGATTATGAAAATCTTCATCTTGTACTCCTAAAACCCGAAACTTAGGACCTGAAACTTGAAACTAACTCCTGTACTTCCCAATGATGGCTTCCAGCTTGCGAACGGTTGCTTCCGGCCAAAGGTTCGGCGCGGTAAATATTGCGTTCTTCAGCGCCGCACCGCATTTGCACTCACGCGCCTGGCCGGCGAGGCCTTTGACCGCGCCCTTGATGATTAGCTGAGCATTCCGCACGTTCTGGTTCAGGTAATCGATCACGGTTTCGACCGTAACGGCGTCATGACCCGGATGCCAGCAATCGTAATCAGTCACCAGGGCCAGCGTCCCGTAACAAATCTCCGCTTCGCGCGCCAGTTTCGCTTCCTGCAAATTCGTCATGCCGATGACATCCATGCCCCACGAACGATACACGTTTGATTCGGCGACCGTCGAAAACGCCGGGCCTTCCATGCATATGTAAGTGCCGCCGCGATGCGCATTGACGTTGACAGTCTGGCACGATTCCTCAAGCAAGTCTCCGACCTGCGAACACACCGGATGGGCAAAGGCGATGTGCGCGACGATCCCTTCGCCAAAGAAAGTCGATTCCTGGACGCGGCCACGCGTGCGATCAAAAAACTGATCGGGAATCACCATGTCGAGCGGCGCATACTTTTCCTGCAACGATCCAACCGCGGAAGCTGACAGGATTCGCTCAACGCCGAGCAGCTTCATCCCGTAAATGTTCGCGCGGAACGGAACTTCAGTCGGCGTGAAGCGATGGCCGACACCATGCCTGGGCAGAAACGCTACGCGTTCGCCTTCCAGGGTGCCGAGGATGAATTTATCCGACGGTTTCCCAAACGGCGTCTGGACCTCCATCTCTTCAACGTCCGTCAACTCCGGCATCTGATAGAGGCCGCTGCCGCCAATGATTCCGATTTTCGCTGCTGTCATTTCTTGACGTTTTTAGAGTCGGGCTACTGGCCGACTGCGTTAACCCGGCGGGCGGTAGCCCGCCTCTAAACAGGAACCGCGCTAAACTTCCCTTCCTCTTCCACAATTCGCGCTAACGGCTGTTCCGGATCGTGATAGAACAAGCACGTCCAGTCCTCACGAGCGGCTTGCGGCAACAAACGTTTCTTCGCTTCGACCGTTTCGACCGGATAGAGGTCGTATCCCATCACCCAGGCAAATGGCACGTGCGCCCGCATGGGCACGAGATCGGCGAATCCGAACATCGTCTGACCGTTTTGTTCTAGGCGCCAACACTGCATCGAACGATTGTGGCCGGCCTGCGTCTCCATCGTAAGTCCGGGAACAACTTCGTACTGCGCCGGCTTCAATTCCAGTTGCCCGCTGTTTTTCAGCGGCCGCCAATTCTCCGGAAAATAACTCGCCTTGTCGCGGTCGCTCGGCTGTTCGGCGTGATCGTACTCGGCCTGTGAAACAAAGTACCGTGCATTCGGAAATTGCGCGCGGACAGTCCCTGACTCATCGATCGCCGTGTTGCCGCCCGCGTGATCGAAATGCAGATGCGTATTCACAACGATCGTTATTTCTTCCGGCGAGACCTCCGCGATGGCTTCCACCGATTCAGCCAAACTCCGCGTCCGGTTAATTCCGTACATGGTGCGATGCTTTTCAGACCATTTGTCGCCAATGCCGGTTTCGATCAGCACCCGGTCTGTGCCGGAGTCGATGAACACGCAGTTCATGTTCATCAGAATGCGGTTCTGTTCGTCCGGCGGACAGAACTTCGACCACAGGTTGCGCGGCACAACGCCAAACATCGCACCACCGTCCAGTCGAAACTCACTGTCCGGCACAATTTCGACGCGATAGTCGCCAAACTTCATGGGTGTTGGGTGTCGGGTCGGGTGCGGGGGGGTCGCTTTGGAGACGAACCGCCTGTGACCGCCACGTGCTTCAAGTTCTTTGGTGTTGGTTTTCTAATAAATTCTCGGACTAAACCCTTTAGACCCTTCACCCAACTCCCTACACCCGTCCTCACTTCATTTTCTTGCGGGTGAGCTCTTGCCCTTCGGCGCCGGTGTCGCTGCCGGTGGAGCTTGCGGCTCAAATGGCAGCCCCTGCGGCATTTGCTGCTGAGGCGGCATTTGCACGGCAAAGTTTTCCGCGATCGTGATGTGGCCGCTCTGGCGCTTTACGATTTCCTCGATTAGCTTTTTCTCTTTCTCCTGAGCGACCTCTTGTGACGCGCGCTCTGGATCACCGGTGCGCCGGCCCTCATTCTTGATGATGTGGAAACCGAATTGCGATTCGACGATCTCGCTTGTCTGGCCAGGCTGAAGAGCGAACGCGGCATTTTCGAACTCCGGCACCATTCGTCCCTTGCCAAACCAGCCCAAGTCGCCGCCATTCTGCTTGCTGCCATCGTCGGAATACTCTTTGGCCAGGTTCTCGAAATTCTCGCCGGCCTTAACGCGCTTCAAGACCTCTTCCGCTTTCGCGCGGGCCGCCGGCTTGTCCAGGCCGCCCTGCTCCGTCGGCATCTCAGCCGACTTAGTGGCTATCAGAATGTGGCGCGCGTGCACCTGCTCTTCCGGGTGCGCTTTTACGTACGCGTCAATTTCAGCCTGCGACGGTTTGGCGGCCTTCACTAAAACTTCTTCCTCATACATTGACGCCAACAGCCGCGACTGCTGAAGCATGAGCTGCAACTGAGTCTTCCGTTGCTGATCGAGGCCGGCCGCAACTCCGCGGCGCTCTCCGATCAATACCTGACCCAACTGGGTCCGGATTTCGGTCATCTGCTCGGGCGAAATCTCCTGCTGCGCCATCGCCGGGTTGCGCGCGCGCGCATCGGCGATGAACTGTTTAAGGCGCTCTTCCTGACCGGGCTCTTTGAAGAAGCCTTCGATCTCAGCCTGCGTGACCTGTCCCTGGCCCTGTCCCTGCTCTTTCGCCTGAATCTGAGAAATGATGAAGGCGCGCATCAGTTCGAGTTGGCGCTTCACATCCGCCCGGTTGGTGAAACCCTTCGCGCGGGCTTCTTCTGCGACTGCCAGCAACTCGCGGATGTTTTTCACAAAGTCTTTGCGTGATGCCTCGTCGGAAGCCAAACGCATGCGAACCTGCGGCGCCTGATCGCTCGCGATTAGGGACATGTCATCGGCGCTTAGATTGATGGCTGTGGCATGACTGGCTCTAACCTGCCAAACAATCAGGCCGACCGAAAACAGAATGCCGACACCAGCGGCAATCCAGGCTTTAGTAGTTGAATTCAAAACAAGACTTCCTTTCGAAACTAATAAATTGGTGATTTACAACTGCGGATCCTGTACCAATTCCAGCAAAACGCCGCCCGTGGATGATGGATGAATGAAGGCTACAAGGCAACCGCCCGCGCCCACCCGCGGCTTTTCATCGATTAGTTTTGCACCTTTGGTTTTCAAGTCCGCCAGGGTCGCTTGAATATCTTCGACGCTCACGGCGATGTGATGGATGCCGCCGCCACGTTTTTCGAGAAATTTTGATATCGGAGAGTCCGCCGACATGGGCTCCAGCAACTCAAATCGCGATTCTCCGACGGGCAGCATGCAGACGCGGACTTTTTGTCCAGCCACCTCTTCGGTGTGGTCGGCACGCAAACCCAGCAAATCTCGCCAGACGTCCGAGGCGTCATCAATGCCGCTGGTGGCGATTCCAATGTGATGAATCTTCATCTGGGTCACTGGTCAGTTATCGTTTTGTTCTTGGTACTTTGACCTGGAATCAGATTAGAGCCAAAGTTTTGAAGACGGCTCTTTGGTTTGGACGTCTAAGTACAAAGCACGAAGTACAAAGTACAAATGCCAACTGACTACTGACTACTGACTACTGACATTCCGATAAGTTCCTCGACCGCCGAATACGGATCGCGCTGCTTTGACGCCACCTCCGCCGCCAGCGCTTCCAGCCTCTCAGCGGCGCCGTTTCCACCCAGCGCCTCGTTCACAAGTTGCTCACGCAACAACTCAAGAATCCGCCAGCGCGCAATGGCCAGGCGACGTGCGCTGGTTTCCGGCCTCGACTGCTGAAACTCGCGACATTGTTTGATCGCCGCAGCAAGCTCTTCGATGCCTTTGCTTTCCGTCGCGACGGTTTTGACGATAGTCGGTTGCCAGGCGTCATCTCGCTCTGCCAGCGAAAGCAAAGCCTGCAACTCTTTTTCCGCGCGCAGAATCCCTTCGCGATCAGCCTTGTTCAGCACCAGGACGTCGCCAATTTCCATGATGCCGGCCTTCAAGGCCTGCACATCGTCGCCCATGCCGGGAACCAAAACGACCACGCAAACGTCAGCCGTCTTTATGATTTCAACTTCGTCCTGGCCAACCCCGACGGTTTCGACCAGAATCTTTTGATAGCCGGCCGCATCGAGAATCGCGACTGCATCCACCGTCCCGCGGGCCAAGCCCCCGAGATTTCCGCGCGTGGCCATCGATCGAATGAAAACGTTTTTGTCGAGCGACAAGGTCTGCATCCGGATGCGATCACCAAGGATCGCGCCGCCGGAAAAGGGACTGGACGGATCGACCGCGATAATGCCGACGCGCTCGCCCTGCTTGCGATAGTAAGCAGCTAGCTTGTCAACGATCGTTGACTTGCCCGCACCCGGCGCGCCCGTAATCCCAATTACGAGTGCTTTGCCCGCGCACGCGAACACGTCTTTCATCAACTCAGAAGCCGATGAGGCGCCGTCTTCTACACGCGAGATCGCGCGCGCGACCGCCGTCAGCTCTCCGGAGACAATTCGATCAATGAAGCTGCTCATGAAAAGGGCGAACTGACTGGAGCGCAAGCGTCCTCGCCTGCTCATTTACGGAAGCGGCAAGCGGAAGGCTCCAGTCCAAAACCCTCAGGTCCCCTTCAGAATCTCGCGGGCAATGATCATCCGTTGAATCTCTGACGTGCCTTCACCTATCGTGCAGAGCTTTGAATCGCGCCAGTACTTCTCCGCCGGATAGTCCTTTGTATAGCCATAGCCGCCGTGGATCTGAATCGCTTCTTCGCAAACCTTAACGCTGATTTCGGATGAGTACAGCTTCGCCATCGACGATTCTCTGGTCGTTCTCTTTCCCTGATCCTTCATCCACGCGGCGCGATACATCAACAGCCGCGCGGCGTCGATTTGCGTCGCCATGTCCGCCAGCTTGAACTGAATTGCCTGAAACTCACGAATCGGTTTGCCGAACTGCTGTCGCTCACCCGAATAGCGCACCGCCGATTCGTACGCGCCCTGCGCGATACCGACGGCTAGGGCCGCAATCGAAATGCGTCCGCCGTCCAGAATCTCCATCGCGTTTACAAAGCCCTTGCCTTCATCGCCGATGCGATTCTCATCCGGCACAAAACAATCTTCGAATACGACACTCGCTGTTTCTGAGGCGCGCAAGCCGAGCTTGTTCTCTTTCTTTGAAGGCGAAAAGCCCTTCATGCCTTTTTCAAAAATGAATCCGGTAATGCCCTTGCTGCGTTTCGCGCGGTCGCTCGAAGCGAACGCCACACACGTATCCCCGTGAATGGCATGCGTGATGAAGTTCTTGGCCCCGTTGATTAACCAGCCTCCGTCTTGCCGAACAGCCGTCGTGCGCGTCCCTGACGCATCCGATCCGGCGCCGGGTTCCGTCAATCCCCACGCGCCGATGTGTTCGCCACTCGCGAGCGGCACGAGGTACTTCTGTTTCTGCGCTTCAGTGCCGTACTGAAAAATGTGATTCGAACAAAGCGACGTGTGCGCGGCGACCGAGATTCCGACCGAGCCATCAACCCGTGACAATTCCTCGATCACCGTTGCGTATTCCACGTAACCGAGACCCGCGCCACCGTACTCTTCCGGAAACAGCACGCCGAGCAGACCCAATTCGGCGAGCTTCGGTTTCAGCTCAATGGGAAAATGCTGGGTTTCATCCCATTCCATAACGTGCGGCGCCATCTCGCTCTCAGCGAACTCGCGCACGCTCATCTTCATTTGTTGTTGTTCTTCAGTGAGTTCGAATTCCATGATTACAGAACCGCGACCGATTGGGAGCGCTTACAGCCTTAACTCGAATTTATGATCCCGTCGCTACCGCTCCGGGTTCCGACACACTCAGCCTTACACTCAAACGACAGGCCGGAAGACGCCTGTCGCAGCTTTAATGCAACTTTGCATTGTAACCTAACGCGAAGAAACTCGCAGTCTGCGGCGTGGGCGTTTAGTTTGACGTGAAGGTTCGCGCCGGGGGCGGTAGAACCTTTTAACTTCGACGGGCAGGAGGAGCCGCCAATCACCTGGTTTCATTCGTGAATCACTGAGCGGGCCGATGCGCTCGCGCGACAGCTTCAACACCGAATGTCCGATGGCGTCGAACATGCGACGAATCTGCTGATTGCGACCTTCGTGCAGCGTCATTTCGAACCAGGCATTCACTCCGGTTTGTTCCAACGGAAGGATCTCAGCCGGCGCGGTCCGCACGCCATCGTCAAGCCGCACACCGCGTCGCAACCTCTCGATTGCGTTCTCCGTCGGAATCCCTTTCACCTTGACCCGGTACACCTTGGGGATGCCATTGCGCGCCGATGTCACATGATTTGTGAAGTCACCATCGTTGGTCAGCAGAAGTAAACCTTCGGTATTGAAGTCGAGCCGGCCCACCGGATGCAGCCGGCCGAGCGCTGCCGGAACTAGTTGCGTGACCAGCGGCCGGCCTTTCGGATCCGACAAGCTGCTCAAGTACCCTTTCGGTTTGTTGAGCAGCACGTACACCTTCTCCTGCGGTTCCAGCAGCTTATTGATGAGGCGGCCGTTGACCTTGATGTGATCGGTTTCGGGATTAGCTTTCGTGCCGAGTTCGGTGACGACCGCGCCATTGACGGCAACTTTGCCGGCCTTGATTAGTTCTTCGGCGTGGCGGCGTGAGGCAATGCCGGCGGCGGCAATTAACTTTTGCAGACGCTCTTCCATTAGTCGCGACCATCATTCATTCGCGGCGCCGGCGAGGTCCTGGAAATCTTCGATGCTCGGCAACTCTGACAGGTCTTTGAGACCAAACTGAATCAGAAATTCTTTCGAAGTGCCGTACATCATCGGCCGGCCAACGGTTTCTTTCCGGCCTTTCGCGACAATCAGGCGTTTGTCGAGCAGAGTCTTAATAGCCGAAGGCGACTGCACGCCGCGAATCTCGAGAATCTCAGGCACCGTGACCGGCTGTTTGTAGGCGATTACGGCCAGGGTTTCCAGCGAGGCCAATGACAACTTCGCGCTGGGTTTTGACTTCAGGTAAGCGCGCACGTGTTCGTGATGTTCGGGCTGAGTCGAGATTTGCCAGCCGCCGGCGATCTCGCGCAATTGCAGCCCGCCGCTTCGGTTCGCATAATCTTCGACCAGCGATTGAATCGCTTCTTCGATCGCCGGTAGCTCAACGCGCAGCACTCGCGCAATCAATTTCGCGTCGAGCGGTTCTTCCGCCACAAAGATGAGAGCCTCAGCGATGGACTTCAACTCCGTTGCTGAAATCTCGCGGGTGCCTTCGATCTCGTCAGCTTCGACGGGTTCGATTTCGATCTCGATCTCTACTGCTGCTTTCGCATCACTCATAGTTACTTTAGGCCGGACTGACCGGGCGCGCGGTGATGTCGCCGAAGGTTTCGCGCTGCACCAAAGAAATTTCGGCAAGGCGTACCAGTTCCAACACTGAGAGAAACGCCACGACGAGCTCGCGACGGGATTGGGCGCGCTCGAAGAACGTCAGAAGGTTCAGCTCGCCGGCCGATCGAACCATGTTGCGGAGGCGGTCGATCATCTCGGCCATCGACACTTCCTCGCGCTCGATCTCCATCATCACTTCTTCTTTGTGACGCGCGAGAATCTTCTGAAACACCGTGAGCAGATCGAAAAGCCCGACTGAAACTTCCGGATTGTTCTTGTCGGTTTCGATTTCGGCGCGCTTAAACACAGCCTGTTCGACGGTCGCGCGCGACCAAAGCATCTGGGCCGCTGATTTGAATTTCTCGTGCTCGAGCAGCCGGTTAACCAGATCCGCACGCGGGTCTTCGACCTCTTCCTCGGCCGCGAGTGGATCACGCGGCAGCAGCATGCGTGACTTCACCTCGATCAACTGTGCGGCCATCACCAGAAAGTCGCCGGCGATCGTGAGATCCAACTCCTGCATCAGGTTCAGATAACGCAGGTATTCATCTGTAATTCGGGCGATCGGAATGTCGTAGATGTTGACCTGTTCCTGCCGGATTAGATACAGCAGCAGGTCGAGCGGCCCTTCAAATTCACCGAGGGTAATTTTCAGTTGGTCGTTTTCGCAGTCAGGAGCGATGGCCGGCGCGGCGCCCGCGACACTGATGGTTGACGGAGTCTCCGGCGGGCTGTCCGTCGCGGTCATGATGCTCTCTTTCGATTGTGTTTCTTCGGTCATTGTCGCGCGCCGACCAGTCCCATTCTCCTCTTGGCGTCAGAGAGCGTCGTGCGCGCAATTTCCTGCGCGCGGGCGGCTCCTCTTTCCAAAATCGCGTTCAGTTTACCATCATCGATCGCTTTCACGCGCTCCTGAATCGGCTTCAGAAACTCGATCGTAACGTCCGCCAACTCCTGCTTCAGGCTTGCATAACCTTTGCCGTTAAAGTGATCTTCGACTTCCTGATTACTCTTCCCCGTGAGCAGATGGTAAATCGTCAGCAGATTGTTGATGGCAGGCCGGTTTGCATCGAACCGAATCTCAGTGCCTGAGTCAGTGACCGCACGTTTGAACTTGCGCAGCACCGCATCATCAGAGTCCAGAAGCATGACGCACCCGGCTTCGCTTTCCTCGTCAGACTTGGACATCTTCTTCGCCGGATCGGCAAGCGACATGATTCGCGCGCCAACCCTCGGGATGAAAGGATCGGGTACGCGAAAAGTCTCGCCATAATCGCGATTGAAACGAATGGCGATGTCTCGTGTTAGCTCGAGATGCTGCTTTTGGTCTTCGCCGACCGGAACCAGATCCGTTTGGTATAGCAGAATATCCGCGGCCATCAGCACGGGGTAGTCAAACAATCCAACGCCGACATTCTCCTGCTGCTTTCGCGCCTTGTCTTTGAATTGCGTCATCCGCTCAAGTTCAGACATGCGCGTGACGCAGTTGAGCAGCCAGGTGAGTTCCGCGTGCTCCGGCACATCCGACTGCACGAAGATTGTCGAAACCTCCGGGTCGATCCCAACCGCGAGATAGATGCGCGCCAGGTCCCGAGTTTTCTCGATCAGAACTTTTGGATCCTGCGGGACGGTGACGGCGTGGAGGTTTACGATGCAGAAGAAGCTTTCGTATTCATGCTGCAGCGCCACCCAATTCCGTAGGGCGCCGAGGTAGTTGCCTAAATGAACATTGCCGGTGGGCTGCGCGCCGCTGAAGATTCGTTTCATTGCTTTATGCGCCGAGGAAGAGAAGTTTTTCGGCAATCGGCATCACCACTCCGAAGATTACTCTGAACACGCCTGTAAACATTGCGAAGATCAGCAACAGAAACCCAAAACGCTCAAGCGACTCGAATGCCGAGTCAAAACTATCCGGCAAGATACTTTGGAGAATCTTGCTGCCATCCAGCGGCGGAATCGGAATGAGATTGAAAACACCCAGGGCGACATTGAGCGTAAAAAAGGTCAACAACAGCTTTAGCGCGCCTTCCGCGATTGTGGATTCCGAGCGCAAGCCGATACCGTCCTGGCTCAACACAATCAGGTTAGTTGCTCCGAGGATGCGAATGATCACGGCCACTACAATCGCGATAATGAAATTGCTGATCACGCCGGCCGCCGACACCCAGAAATTCGCCACGCGCTTGTTGCGCCAACGCAAGGGATTCACCGGCGTTGGTTTAGCCCAACCAATTAATGGGGCGCCGGTAAAGTACGCAATGGCGGGAAAAAGAAGCGTGCCGATCGGATCGACGTGCGCTACGGGATTAAGACTGATGCGACCCTGCAACCGGGCGAGGTCGTCGCCAAAACGGTTCGACATCCACGCGTGTGCCGACTCGTGTACGGACAGCGAGAAGATCAGAGCCACCATGAACAGGAGAAACTGTCCGATTACGTTGCCGTCAATATTTCCCATTGTTTAGACGAGGACGTTGACCCTCGGCTGAGGCGGGCGACGCCGGCCTCTGCACTCGATTCTGATTTCCGAATGAAAAATTGAAGTTCGTCCGCGAAAGTAACATCACGGTGTTTCGCGCGTCAAAGCCCAATCCTGCGATAACAATAGTCCCTCGATACCCAGGCGCAAGCTGTAAACACTATCGTTCGTAGCCACGATCATATCGCCCGGCCGCGAGAATGCGAGCCCAACAACATTCATTCCTGCCACCAGCAGCTCCGCGCTCTTGCCGTCCGCTGAAATCTTCACAATCCCGCGCCGGCCGCCCAGGGACGCGGCGACGTACAGGTTCCCGTTAGTGTCGAATGCGAGTCCCTGCGGACGTCCCAGGCCCCGGAAGAAGACTTCCGCCGCACCAAACTTGTCGAAACGCGTGATGGCGTCAAAGCTGGAAACGGTCGGACCCGCAACGTAGAGTGCATCGTCTGGTCCAAACGCCAGATGATAGGCCGAAACGGAAGGCTCGTGTTCGGCCCACGGCGACGCCTCGCCGATGCCATTGATTTTGAAAATCGTTCCGCTGCGATCGCCGACGAACATATCGCCGTCCTGATTGAAGGCCAGCCCCGTCGCAATGCCCAAATCGCTCGCGAAGACTGAGCACTCTTTCACCGGCGAAACGCGATAGACTGTGCCGTCCAAGCGACTGGTGACGAACATCTGGCCGCGATGGTCGAAAGCGATGCCAGTCGGATTTGTAATATCCCCGGAGAACTCTTCCAACTCGTCTTCAGAGTTGATTCGATAAATCGAGACCGGGATGTGCTCACCGCGAGATCCTGATCGTGTCACGTAGAGCGTTCCATCCGCCGGATCGACTGCTGGATTTGCGACGGCATGAATGTCGCCCGTGAGCTTCGTACCGACGAGAAGACGCGAGGGGGCGATTATCGACGGCGTCCCATCATCAACCGAAAGTGTGACTTGTGCCTCCCCGCCCTGAATGCCCGGTACCAACGCCAACACTCTCTGCTTTGAATCTGCCACGACGTGGGCCGCCGCGCCGTCGATTAGCACGCGCGGTGCGGCAGCTCCGTACTGGAGATCCAACTCGACGGCGACCTCGCCACCGGGAATGGCCGCAGCGGGCACGATGCGTCTGATTGCTGTCTCTTTGCTCATTAGGGAAAACGTCATGGTAACGACGCGGACGAGCGTTGTCGAACTCGTATGACCCGCGCTTCTGGCGCGTGAATTCACGGGTGGGACGCCCGTGCCGCTTTTTCGGTTAGAATGAGACAGTTCATAAATGAGGAACCTGCACGGAAACACCAACGGCCTGAAACCGAACCAGTTGCGGCGCATTGAGAAGCTTTACCAGCGCCGCATCAGCCCGGATCAAGTTGTGACGCCGGAATTTGCACGGCAATTAAGCGAGTTGTCGCATGAGACGAATCGCCAGATAGGCGTGCTCATCGATCGCAAGGGTTACATTGAATACGTGACAGTGGGCGACGCGCGCCGGATCGAATTGCCGGACTTCAAGCGTGTGCGTGTGGCGGGCGATCGTTTTCGCGGATTGCGTTGCGTGCACACGCATCTGCGGGGCGAAGAACTAACGCGCGACGACCTGACGGACCTGGCGCTGCTGCGATTGGATTTGATGGCCGCGATCGACGTTGACCAACGCACGGGACTGCCTGGCGTCGTGCGCGCGGCTCACATCCTGCCGTCGCGGCCGGCGGAAGAAAACGGGAAGGGTGATCAATTCGGATTTCTTGAGCCTGCGCTCCCGAGTCAACTCAACGTCCATTTCCTCGAGTTGATGGAAGCGCTCGAAGCTGAATTGGCGCGCAATCGCAGGACAGTAAAACGCACGGGCGCCGGCGACGCGGTGATCCTCGTCAACGTTACGACCGGACCGATCAGCGAAGCCGAGGATTCTATGGCTGAACTGCGGGAGCTCGCTCTTTCGGCGGGTGTCGTGGTGCTGGAAGAAGTAATTCAACGCCGGCAGGCTATCGATCCGCGCACCGTGATGGGGAAAGGCAAGCTGGATGAGTTGCTGATTAGCGCGATGCAACTGGGCGCGGACGCTCTGATATTTGATCGCGAGTTACAGCCGGCACAGGTTCGTTCGATTTCCGAAGCCACGGATTTGAAGGTGATTGACCGGTCGCAGTTGATCCTCGACATCTTTGCGCAACGCGCCCAGTCTCGCGAAGGAAAGATTCAAGTCGAACTGGCGCAGCTCAAATATATTTTGCCGCGACTGGTCGTCGGCCAGGACTCAGCATTTTCGCGTTTGGCAGGGGGGATCGGCGGACGGGGACCGGGTGAAACAAAGCTCGAAACCGATCGCCGTCGCGTGCGCGATCGAATTCATCGGCTGGAAAAGGAACTGGCGTCGCAACGCGGCCATCGGGCGCAACGCAGGAAAGAACGGCTGCGTCACGCCGTGCCAATCGTTTCCATCGTTGGTTACACCAATGCCGGCAAGTCAACGCTGCTTAATTTGCTGACTTCGAGCCACGTACTCGCGGAGAAGCGGATGTTCGCGACCCTGGACCCGACGTCGCGGCGTTTGCGACTTCCGCGTGAGAAGGAAGTTATCATCAACGATACGGTTGGTTTCATCCGCGATCTGCCGCCGGATCTGCTGGCTGCCTTTCGGTCAACAATTGAAGAAATCGCCGGCAGTTCCCTGCTGATTCATCTCGTGGACGCTGCAAATCCGCGGTGGCAGCAGCAAGTTGAATCGGTGAATCGAACGTTGGCGGAACTTGAACTGCAGGAAATCCCGCGCCTGCTGGTCTTCAACAAAACAGACTTAGTCGAGCGGGCAGACTTAGCCGCGATGCAGAGAGAAATTCAAACCGACACGGGAAGTGAGAGTCTGGCGATCTCGGCGACCAGGCGAGCGACCCTCCCGCTACTTCTCGACAGAATCGAAGCAGCAACGAGTGTCTCGGCTGAGTCCGCTCAAAACTTTGAAAGCAGCTTGCGGTAGGTAGTCGGCAAATCTTCGGACAGCACGCGCGTATCGCCAACCGTTGACATGAAATTCGTATCGCCGTTCCAACGCGGCATGATGTGCAGATGAAAATGGTCAGCCACGCCGGCGCCCGCCGCGCGTCCCATGTTCATCCCCAGGTTGAACCCATCCGGATCATAAACTTCACGCAGCGCCGTCTGGCAGCGTTTAGCCAAATCCATCATCTCGTCAGTTGTTTCCTTCGGGGCTGATCCGAATTCGCCGAGATGCGCGTTCGGCGCGATCATGAGGTGGCCGCTGATGTAGGGATACAGGTTGAGAATTATGAAGTTGTGCGCGGCGCGATGCAGCACGAAACTCTTTTCATCGTTGGCCGGGTTCTGAAAAGCTTCGCAGAAGATGCAACGGCCTTCAGGCATTTTGGATCCGGCTGTGACGATGTATTCGTGCCGCCAGGGACTCCAGAGCCTTTCCACAACGTTTTCGGGCGGGCGGTTAACCGATGGCGTTGTCGCTCCCGGCGACAACCGGAGCGCCTGAGGCTTGATTGATTAGTTCTTTGAGTTCCTTGCCCGCTTTGAAGTAAGGAACACGTTTGGCTGGGATGTTCACCGGCTCGCCGGTCTTCGGGTTGCGCCCGCGACGCGCGCCACGGCCGCGTACGCGAAAGCTGCCAAATCCTCGCAACTCGATCTTCTCGCCTTTGTTCAGGCTTTGAATGATGCTGTCGAAGACCAGTTCAACCAAACGCTCGGCATCTTTCTTCGTCAGTTCGGCGGCGTTTGCTACATCATCGACAAGATCGGCCTTGGTCATTTAATCACCTCGTCCACCACTGATTCATCGAGAGATGAGTCATCCGGCGGAGGAGTACCTTATCAAACGAGCGGGTTCAGGGCAAGGCCGAAAGACTTATGTGGCAACAGCTTACGGCAAATCGGGAGCAGCCATGTGCCCAAGCGATTTCTACGACTCCTCAGACTCGGTCGTCGGTTTGCTGGTGTAAAAATCCGCCAGTTCCGCGAGCGACGCCATGCCACCCTTGGCCTCGGAAGTGTAGATCTTCGTCTCGACGATCGGGTCGTCGGTGGATGCGGCGCGCGCGGACAAGCCTATCTTGCGGTTCTCGGCGTCAATTCTAAGAACCTTGAAGTCCATCTCTTGCCCCAACTGGACCGCGTCTTCCGGTTTGTTAACGCGCTCGTCGGACAATTCTGAGATGTGGCACAGGCCTTCGAGATTGTCGCCAAGTTCGACAAACGCTCCGAAACTGGCGTACCGCGCAATCTTCCCTTTAACCACGTCACCCGGTTTGTGCGAGGCCACAAAATCATTCCAGGCGTTTGGCTCCAGCTCTTTGATCGAAAGAGACATCCGGCGATTCTCAGGATCGATACCGGTAATCACGGCATCCACGGCCTGCCCCTTCTTTAAGAGCTCGCCCGGATGCTTGATGCGGCGCGACCAGGAAATGTCCGAAACGTGGACCAGCCCATCAACACCGTCTTCGATTTCAATAAACGCTCCGAAGTCGGTGAGGTTGCGAACCTTACCGTGGACGCGGTCGCCCACCTGGTATCGTTCGCCGAGGGTGCGCCAGGGATTGTCCTGCACCTGCTTCATGCCGAGGCTGATGCGGCGCGCTTTCGGATCCACACTGAGCACTTCAACTTCGACCGCGTCACCGGGGCCGACGAGCTTGCTGGGATGCTTCACGCGTTTCGACCAGCTCATCTCAGAGACATGAACCAGGCCTTCGACGCCGGGTTCAAGTTCAATGAACGCGCCGTAATCAGTCACGCTCGCGACTTTGCCATTCATGCGGGTGTTAGGTGGAAAGCGCTCTTCGATCGTTTCCCACGGATCGGGCAAAAGCTGTTTGAAGCCGAGCGAGACGCGTTCCCGATCACGATCAAACCGCAGCACCTTAACCTGCACCGTGTCGCCGACCTTGAACATCTCAGCCGGATTCTGCAAACGGCCCCACGACATGTCAGTCACGTGCAGCAAACCATCGATGCCGCCGAGATCGACAAAAGCACCGTAGTCCGTCAGGTTCTTAATCTGGCCCTCGACGATGATGTCTTCTTCAATCTGCCCAAGGGTCTCGCCTTTACGATCCGCGTTGCGCTCTTCGAGCACGGCCTTGCGCGAGAGGACGACGTTTGATCGTTTGCGGTTGAGCTTGATGATTTTGGCTTCGATTTCTTTTCCGCGTAACGAATCGAGATTACGAACCGGACGTGTGTCTACTTGCGAGCCCGGCAGGAACGCCTGAATGCCATCGATGTCCACCCGCAGACCGCCCTTGATACGATCCATTACGCGACCTTTGATCGGCACGCCTTCGTTAAAGGCCTTCTCGACATCGTCCCAGGCGCGCAATCGCACGGCGTCGGCGCGCGAGAGCACGGGGAAGCCTTCGCTGGTTTCCATGGCCTTGACCAGCACGTCCACTTCGTCACCGCGTTTCACGGCGAGCTCGCCGTTTTCCATGAACTCGCTTGGATTGACGATGCCTTCCGACTTGTACCCGAAGTCGATCAACACGCCCCGCTCAGTCACGCCGACGACGGTGCCGCGCACGACTTCGCCTTCCTGAAGCGCGGACTGTTCCTGCTCAAATTGATCGAGCAGGTGTCCAAAGTCTTCGGTGGACTTGCGCCGCTCGTCCTCGTCACGTTGTTCCTGCGGAACAGCCGGTTCAAGTTCCTGCGTCACGGCGGTTTCAGGCTCACTACTCAGTTGAGCAGTTTGCGCGGGGGCGACGGCGGTCGCCGAGTTATTATCAGAAGAAGAATTGTTGGTTGTGGTTTCGCTTTCGCGAATCCCGTTGGTTTCGTCAGTGGACATGAACACTCCTGCTTAACGCTTTGTCAGGCGCTGTAACGCCCCGGCAAACGCGCGCGAGAGCCACTATTGTTTCTTAGCGGCGCTTCAGTTGGTGATTAGTCGGCGTTGGAAATTTGAGAGGCGAGCGTTAAGAGTTGGAAAGGAGGTTTCAGTTTCGATTTCCGTCGTGCCCGTAGTCTCCCGCATTGGTCCGACTATCACCGATCGCGTGACCGGATGTTCGGAATTTACACGTCGCCCCGACTGAGTGTCAAGGCGACGGAAAATTCCTTTCTGCGGAAAAGGCTTTGCGAAAGTCTAAGGGAGCGAGCTGAGCGAGGCTTCCGCGCCGCGCGAGACCACGTAAACACCCGCCGAATGCGAACCCACGAAGAGAGTGCTTTGGTCGCGCGGGTCCAAAGCCAGCGCCCAAATACGCATGCTCGGCAGACGCAGTTCACGCAGGTCGATGCGTGTCCAGGTCTGACCCGCATTCGCCGAACGATAGACACCGCCACCCGTGGAGCCATTCTGATAAGCGTTACCGGCGAAGATCTCGTTCGTGTTGCGCGGATTAATCAGGATGCTCGAGAAGTCTCCGAACGGAAGATCGCCGCCACGCCGCGACCAGCTCTGGCCGCCATCATGTGACGAGTAGAAAGCGGTCTTCGTGCCAACATAGATATGCGTCGCGCGGAACGGATCCTGAACGATGATGTTAATGGGCGAGTTTGTCGGAACCCCCGCCACCTGTTGCCAGGTTTCACCGCCATCGCGTGAGGCGAGCACGCCGGAGCTTGTCGTGCCCACGAATATAAGGCGCGAATTTTGAGCACTCGCCGAGATGGCGCTGGTTCGTGCGTCGTAACCGCGGCCATAGTTCACGCGATCCCAGCCTTGCGTCGCGTCAAACGTGCGGTACAAGCCGCCATTGGTTGCGGCCAGCATCCCCAATTTCCCGGAACCGTCCGAGAAGGAGACCAGAGAGTTAACCGGCTCTGTCAGGGTGGTGACATGTGCCGAAAGATTCGATGCAATACTGCCAACGCCCAGCGCGGCAATCGTAGTTTGATCGAGCTTGCCGGTCACCGGCAGGTATCTGTCCGCCTGGAAGCGTTTGATGGCGGCAATGGTGCGTTGGCCTATCTGTCCGTCGGCAACGCCCACCTGATAACCCGCGCGATCCAGCGCTTCCTGCGCCTTACGCACGACATCGCTGGCCGCCTGTGGAGGAGTAGCGACGATTCTTTCGCCGGGAGTGCTTACCGGTTGTTGAGTCCGCGCGGTATTACGCGCTGGCGCCGATCGGCGAGCGGCCGTGCGCGGAGCTACCCGCTTCTTCGGCGCGGCTGGTTTCTTTCCCACAACCGTGGACCACGTTGCGCCGCGATCCAGCGAGCGATAGATGCCAAGATTGGTTCCCAGGTAAAGCGTGTTCGCATTGCCCTCGTCCTGAAGGATGGCATAACCAATCAACCGGGGCGGCATGTTCCGCATGGACGGTTGCCAGGTCGCGCCGCCATCGTTACTGACGAAGAAGAATCCGCCCCCGGTCGTTGTGTTAATCGTCGTCGCATAGACGCGATTCGGCTGCTCGCGATCATGAATGATCGTGTTTACAAAGCGACCGCTAAATCCTGAGTTGGTGGGAACGAAAGTCTTTCCGCCATCGCGTGACACCATCACGCCATAGTTGTTCGTCGCGATGTAAATGTCATTCGGCTTGTCCGGGTGGACCGCGATTGAGTTTATCTCCAATTGTCGCGACGTCGTGACCATCCACGAATTGTTCTCGCCGCCTTTCGCCGATCGCCAGAAACCTTCAGTGGTGCCGGCAAAGACGAGGCCCGGGATGGTCGGATGCTGCAAAATCGCGCGCGTCCGGCGCGACTGGGACGGAATGCCCTGAATTTTCTTCCACGAATCGCCGGCGTTCCTGGTTTCGTAGATGCCGCTGCACGCGGACGCGATAATGTGATTGGCATCGCGTTCGTTTATGTCGATCGCGAACACGTCGGAATCGTCAATGATTCCGTTGTTCGTCACGCGCCACGTTTGACCGCCGTCCGTGGTCTTGAAGGGCAGATGCCACGAGCCGGCATAGACAACATTGTCATCCCGCGGATCGATGGCCAGGGACTCAATATTGATGTTGGTCATGCCGGTTGTCGGAAGCTGCCTCCAGCTTCGGCCGGCGTCCATCGATCGCCACACACCCGTGTTGGTCCCCGCTAAAAGCAGGTCGCGATTTTGGCGTGATTGCGCCAATGAGTGAATCGCCTGGTTCTTGAGCTCTTCCGACTGTTTCCAGGTCACACCGCCATCAGTTGATTTGTAGAAGCCACCCGGTTCTTTGTGGCGGTGCGTGGCCACGTAGAGGACCTTCGAATCACGTGGATCGATGACGATGTTATCAACAAAAAGCTGCGGGCGAATGAAATTAGCGAGCAGCCGCCAGGTCCGCGCGCCATCCGCAGACGTGTAGATTTGTCCATCCAGTGTGCCGAAATAAAAACGCGTCGGATCGTTCGGATCGATCACCAGGGCCCGCACATCACCGCCGCTGGGACCGGTGATTCGCCAATCGGTTGTGTAAGGCACGCCCTCGGTTGCGACTTTTGCCGCCTGCACCGAAGGGGAAAACGAGTAAGCCAAAAGACCAACGGCGAGGCTGGCCAGAATAAGACTGAAGGTAATTCTTTTCATGAAGGTCAATTCTCTTTCGCTAGTAAGTCCACATAATCGGTACTGCGGGGCGTCGGTCGTCCGCATTATAACTGTTTGCGGAACTCTTTTCGATACTTGGATGCGCGATTTCGATGCCTTTAGGCGTTAAGGGGTGGAGAGAACGCGAAAAAAACGAAATGGGCGATGCGTCCTTTCGGAAGCACCGCCCATGTTCGGAAGAAGGTCGCGGCCCGGTTACACGGACCGGCGAACGTTCGAGTTATTCTTCACCGCGTCCGCGACGGCCACGACGTGTCGGCCGCTTGCATTCCGGACAAGGTGAAACTGCGCCGCTCATGTCAGCCGCCGGTGCGGTCGCGCCCGAGGGTACCAGCCAGAGCTCAACCGTCAGCTCGGCGCGGCATCCACCGTCGACCGTATCGATGCGACCAGCATCGATACCGCGGGTGTTCACGAGGTAATCCTTGGCGCGGTTCGCACGAGTCAGGCCTTCGCCTTCGCACGAGCCGTAACCAATGATTGTGGCACGGTCAGTTGGAGCGTTCTGCAACTGAATCGCGTAGTTGTCGAGTCTGGCCTTTTCGTCGTTGAAACGAATATTGCCGTACTCGTCGAACTTGCGCGGCCCAACCTTCTGTCGGACTTGCACCGTGCAGGAGGCTGTGCGGTTGCAACTCGGGTCCACGCCACCGATTTCCACGGTCGCGGTGACTGAGCCACCACCAACACCGGTCGTATCAACCGTGATTGAGCTGGTGCCCTGACCACTGGTGATCGTTCCGGATGAGACTGTCCAGTTGTAGGTCTCAGAGACAGTTGGCGTTCCCTGCGAGAAGTTCGCAGTGAACGTGGCTGGCTGGCCTTCATCCACGTCACTCGGACAAGTCACACCGAGCGTCGGGCAAACCAGCGGATTACGGCAGTCACGGCACTCGGTAATCGTCACCGTCGTCGAAGAGAAGCTGACGCAGCCGCAGCCGTCGTCCACTTCCACCGACGCCGTGTACGTTCCCGGTCCCAGACCACTGAGGTCCCAGGTCGCATTCGCGCCGTCACCTCTAATTGTTCCGCCCGTCGTGCTGTACGTGTAGAGCAGCGTGTCGCCATCAGGGTCGGTCGCCGTGGTGGTCAGACCGACTGAAGTCGTAGGCGTCGTCGGGCAGGTATCAGAAACCATTCCCGGCGGACACGGTACGGTGATCGACGAGGTCGATGCCGCAAACGAACTGATAACCGGCGCCTGGTTCGGCAGCACGTCCGGTTCGCGGGCGTTACGATGGCCAATCCAGAACTGCGCGATGAAGCCATTCGCATCATCCGACGGCGTAAAGCCGGCCGGGAAACTGCCCACCGTTGCGGGCCGACTGGTGCTCGGAACAACTGTGACTGGCTGCGGCCCAATCGGATTTACGTTGGTGATCTGATTGATGTTGCGGTTGAAGTCCGCACCCTCGAAAGCTGAACGATCTTGCTGATTGAGGTGCATGCGGTAGGCCAAGCCGAAACCAAACCAGCGTCGCGGATAAATCTTGACGCCCGCCAGCGCATCGACCGGGCTGTTCTCAAACGCGTTCGGCGTACGGCCACCGGCATATTGCGTTGAGCGCAGTTCCAGCACTGGCTGGAAGTACTTGTTAATCGGGAAATCAAAGCCGACGCCGGCGATAATCTCGTCCGGCCGATCCAGCATTGTCAGCTCATTTCCTCCGAACGTACCTTTCGGATTACTGTTCAGAATATAACCGAGGTTAGCCGAGACATTTACTGAGCGGCTGAGACGGCCATCGACGAACAGAATCAAGCCAAAGTCACCGATGTCGCCGCCAGGACCTGATCCGCGCTGCATTTGATTGAAGCCGGAAAAGTCATCGCCCTTATCCATCCACCAGCGGTAGAACGGGATGATACCGACACCCAGCGGATTGTTTGGACCGGTAAAGCGCCACTTAGCACCGAACACCAGATTATTGAAACTTGACTCGCCGTACAGACGGTTCACGAACGGGGCATCAGGCAGATAGGCTGGCGCCACGGTGTAGTTCACCGGAACTGTGATCGGAAGAGTCAACAACGTCGCGGGAAGCGTCTGGGTATGCAAAACGATTCCGGGAAGAATGCCACCAACCGGCGAGCCGATTCCCGGGAAGTTGTCCGCGGAACTAAAGCTGCCGCTGTTCCCTTGAGGACTCACACCCAACGTGAAAACACAGCCCGGACAGCCAGAATTACCTATGATATTTCCCGGGCCTTGCCCGAAGCTTCCGGCCGAGCCGCCCACGAACGGATACTGAACGAACGGCTGATTAAACGCTGGCCGAAAGACCGCTGTTCCGTTGATGCTCGTTGCCGGGCCCGTAACATTGGGGGCCAGCACTATCGCGGCGCCGCTTCCCAACTGCGGGAATTTCAACTGCGAGTTCGGCAGATAGAAGCTCGACAGGTTACGCGGGTTGTTTACCTTGATACCGCGATAGGCGGTCGTCTTGAAAAACAATTCCAGATGGTCGTTGATACCAACGTTAAAGCTGATGGGCACATCTGCGATGTCCACGTCACCTGGATCGCGGTCGTAGTTGCTATAGGCGATGCTTAACGTAAACTCGCCCCGACGCAACGTCTGACCGTCATAAATAGTAAACAGTCCCGTGGGCCCACCCTCAGGCCCGCCGGTGCCAACCGACGGCGAAAGGTTTCTGGGATCGTTTTCATTTCTGAGCGTCTGTGCAGACGCCACGGATGCCAAAATAAAAATTGCGAGCGCACAAAGCAGCACTCTATTCGCGAGTCTCATCGCGTTCCTCCTGCGGTATTGTGAAAGTTTTCTCGGGGCCGAATCCCCAGTGGTAGCGAACTGCGCGGCCGCATCCTTAAGTGAATTGTGAAATGCTCGAAGCATGCGTTGCCAGTTAACTCCAGGGGATAAGGACGCTCGAACTGCAGCGTCAGCGAGAACATTAGCTAAAACTAATTCCCATCAAACACGGTAATTTGCGCTGAGGGTATAACTGAAGAGATGTCGAACCAATGGATTGCCGCACCTCTCCTGAACCTTTAAAGCCGGATATCTAGCGCTACTTATAAGGAAACTACGCGCCAGTGTCAACTAAGATTTCGTGGAACGCGCACCCGCCAGCCGTGTGAAACGATCTGGACCCGTCACCATCTCTAGAAATCCGAGGCGAAGACTATCACTGCCATCCGGCGAAATCAAGAGTTTTTCACGACTTAGCGCCAGTTTGAATATGTTTTTTCAGTCACGTGTGACACGCCAATTCCGTCGGTGTGTCAGAACTGGAAACGGCTCCTCGTTAAATCCCGCCAGCCGCACCCGGGAACCCTCCGTCCGACGGCCCGGCCGGGACAACCTAGGCGTAAATCCCGCGCATTCGCGTATCGTAGGCGACCCGATCGATAGCCAACATGTAGGCAGCCGTTCGCGTGTCAACGGAGTGAGCGTCGGCATAACGGCAGAGATCGTTGAAGCTGGCAACCATCGTGTCGCGCAGCCGCTCGTTGACCACATCCTCCCGCCAGAAATAGCCCATGCGGTCCTGCACCCACTCAAAGTACGAAACGGTTACTCCTCCGGCGTTAGCCAGAATGTCGGGGATCACAAAGATGCCCTTGCGATAAAGTATCTCATCAGCGCCGGCGGTCGTTGGTCCGTTTGCCCCTTCGGCGAGAATCTTGCACTTCAAGCGTTCAGCGTTCTGAGATGTAATCTGGTTTTCCGTAGCTGCAGGAACCAGCACGTCACAGTCCAGCTCCAGAAGTTCTGAATTGGTGACAAGTTGCGCGCCCGAAAATCCTTCGAATGATTTTGTGTTTTGTAGATGCTTCATCGCGGCCGGCATGTCCAGCCCGGCCGGATTGTAAATTCCGCCGTGCACATCTGAGATCGCCACGACTTTGAATCCAGCCTCGTGCATTAGCAACGCACCGATGCCACCGACATTGCCGCTCCCCTGAACTACTACGCGAGTGTCCTTCGGATCCATTTGGAAACGCTTGCACGCTTCCTGGACCACGATCAGGATGCCGCGCCCGGTGGCTTCCCGGCGGCCACGCGATCCACCTAGATCAATCGGCTTACCAGTCACCACCGCGTTCACGGTATGACGAGCGTGCATCGAATACGTGTCCATGATCCACGCCATCGTCTGTTCGTTCGTATTCATGTCCGGCGCCGGCACGTCTTTTTCAGGTCCGATGAAATCAAGCAACTCAGACGCGTAGCGTCGGGTCATGCGCTCAAGCTCACCCTGTGACATCAGACTTGGATCGCAAATGATGCCGCCCTTCGCACCGCCGAAGGGAACATTAACCACGGCGCACTTCCACGTCATCCACGCCGCGAGCGCGCGCACCTCGTCGAGGTTTACGTCGGGCGAGTAACGAATGCCGCCCTTCGCCGGCCCGCGCGCGAAATTGTGCTGCACGCGAAATCCTTCGAACACCTGGATGCGGCCTGAGTCCATGCGCGTCGGAATGTAAACCTTCAGTTCCCGGTTCGGTACGCGCATGACGGCGTAAAGGTCGGAATCCAAATTCAGCAACTGCGCCGCCCGATCGAATCGCGACATCATCGATTCAAAGGGGTTGGTTTCTTTTATTTCTTTGATGTCATCGACAAGTGCAGTACTCATGACAGTGCTCCGCTAAAAAGATGTGCAAAACGTTTGAGGGATTTCTGATTGGCGGATGTTAACGCATGGAATAAGTCGGCGCAACCGGACGTTTTCCGGCCGGGACGCAACGCTCGCGGGCGTGCTAACATCGAAGCTCACGACCAGTCGGCAGTAACCACCTGATGAAAGCGCGGCAGCTAACTAAGTGGGGATGGGGAGTGCTCTTGATGCTCTCGCTCTCCGCTGTTCCCCAAGCGCACAGCCAGGCTCTCAATCACGAAGATGATCCCGTCAAACTGTTCGAACGCGCTCAGGACGCGCACGCCAAAAACGACTACAAAACGGCGATTGAGTTTTATGATGCGGCTATTCGGCTGAAGCCCGAGTTTCCCGAGGCCGAATTTCAACGCGCCCTGGCGCTGCTTTTGACGAACCGTAAGGAGGACGCATTGGCTGGTTTCAATCGGGCCGTTGAGTTGCGACCCGATTGGGCATTCGCACACGCCCGCTTCGGCTCGCTCTTGTCCTCTTATTACAACGACGATCGAAATGGTGAGCCGATTCTGCGGCGCGCGGTTGAATTGGAAAGCCAAAACGTCGAAGCCCTCGTGGCGCTGGCCGACGTGCGCGCTCGCGCGGGGGACCTCAACGAAGCACTTGCATTGAGCAAGCGTGCGACCGCGTCAAAGGAGGCAAATTCGTCAACCTGGCGCAAGCGCTCCTTCGTTGAATCAGGCGCAGGCGACAAGATCGCCGCGCTCGCAAGTCTCGACAGAGCCTTAATAATTGATTCAGGCGATCTGGGGGCGCGTCATGATCGAGCTAAGCTGCGACTAAACGCTGGCGACAAAGCAGGTGCGCTCGCCGACATCCGCGTTCTCGATCGGGCCGGCCATGGCAGCGATGTCCCCGGCTCTTTTGAACTGGCCCAGTTCTACGATCGTGCCGGCGCGCGTGATGACGCATTGCGCATTCTCGACGCGCTGCCGGAAAAAGATCGCCAGATTCCCGAGGTGGTCGCTTTGCGAGCTGAGATTGCCGGCGGCGATGGTTCGACGGCTGAACAGCGCGCGGCGCTTGAACAATTGCTTGAGCGCGATCCGAAAAATGCTTCGCTGCTCGCGCGACTTGGAGCCACGTACCGGCGCATCGATCCGTGGAAGTCGCAGGACTATTATTATCGCGCGTTGAAAATCGAGCCGGCAAACTCCCGGTTTGCGATCGGTTATGCCGCCGCGCTAATACAGGGTCGCCGCTTCGCTGAGGCGGTGCCGATCCTGCGCGAAGTGATCGCGCGCACGCCGGACGAGTACCTCGCGCATGCAAACCTGGCGCTCGCGTTGTACGAGCTGAAGGATTTCCGCGCCGCAATCACAGAGTACGAATGGATTGCTGCGGCGCGACCGGAACTGGCGCCAACTTACTTTTTCCTGGCGACGGCGCATGATAATCTCCAACAGTACCCAGACGCGCTCGCCGCCTACGAGAAATTTCTCGCGCGCGCCGACGCAACCAACAACCAGCTCGAAATCGACAAAGTCAACTTGCGGCTCCCCGTTCTGCGCGAGCAAATCAAGCGAGGCCAGGGGAAACGCAAAGTCGGCTAGGACAGCAAATCCCAGCGAGAACGAATGCGAACTACATTCGCCAAAACCTTCTCAGTTTTATTCGTTGCATTCGCCAGTCCTCTGCTCTCATGCGAAGTTTTCGCCCAACCGCTGGTGCCGCAACTGCCGACTCCGCCGCCGATGCGCTTCGTTGCCCGCGACGACAGATCGCAACTCACGACCACCCGGGACGCCAAGGGACGCGTCAAACTCAGCATTGAATTAGCTGCAGCTCGCTTGACGCAGATCGAAGCATTTACGTCGCAAAAGGAGTTCGAGAAAGCTTCCGAAGCCCTCGGCACCTACCTGGGGTTGATTGAAGACGCGATGCGATTCATCGGCGCCATGCCACGCGAAAAATCCAGCACCCGCGACCTTTACCGGCGGCTCGACATCGCTTTGCGCGCGCAAATCCCCCGGCTGGCGGTCATGCGCCGCGACACGCCGTCGGATTATGCGATCCACCTGAAAACCGCCGAAGAGTTCACGCGCAACACGCGCACTGAAGCGCTGGAGTCTTTTTACGGCAACACGGTGCTGCGTGAAGATCCGGAAAAGAAAGCGGACGCCAATAAGGTGACTCCGCAGGACAACAAGCGCCCCTAATCTCTTATGTTTCTACCCCTGCGAATCGTTGGCCGGTTAGTTCTTCTCGCTGTCGTATCGCTTTCGTTTGCGGCGAACGCGAGTGCCCAGCCGCGCGATCACCTGACGGACAAGGAAACCGATCTGATTCGGTTTCATCAGCAACTCGACAAGCGCATCGACGTCTTCATCAAAGCGATGGATCGGCGATTCGCGATCATCAACGGCCTCGAACAACCGAAGACGAAAAAGGCCGACAGAGACGAGCCTGAATGGGGCGACCTGCCCAAAGGTTCGCGCGCGCAATTATTGGGCGACATCGCTTCCATTCTGGACGAAGCGATCACCAACATCGACGATGTCAGTAGGAGGGACGAAAAGAGTCCACTGATTTCGCGCTCGCTGCGAAAGCTTACCGCGGCTACCAACGCCTATGTGACGCAAGCAAAGTCTATGGCCACGCAAACTACAAATGCCGACGAACTCTCGGCCATCGAACGTGTTCTCCAACACGCCGAGCAGATCATTGAAGTCGGCAATCAGCTTCCGCCGCCTTCGGCTGATAAGAAGAAAAAAGACAATCCGTGAGGGCCGGACACGCCCCGGCCCACTTTGCCTCTGTGTATCTCTGTGGGTGCTCCGTGTCTCTGTGGTTGAGTTTGTCGAAAGACTATTCATCACAGAGCCACAAAGAACTCACAGAGATCCACAGAGGTCTAACGCGAGCGCACCCGTAATTTCCTGAACTATCCTCCCCGTCCTCACGTAAAAATTAACCGGAGGAACACGAAACTAAATGGAAAGCCGCTACTATCCCGGAGTCGAAGCCGACACAATCAAGTTGATGACCGAGTTGCGCGACCTGTTTGACGAAAATTTCGATCTGCAGACGATGCAGGTCTCTTCGACCGCCATCCTGCAAGCGCGCAAGTCCAGCACCTTGCGCGACATCACCGGACTGTCAGCGGCGCTCACCATCAAAGTCACACCTGAGAGCGGCGGGACACGCGTCGAAATCGGGATGCAAAAGTGGTTTGACAAAGCGGCGGTGGCCGCCGTCGCGCTCGCACTGTCTGCCGGTCTGTTGCTGGCACTGCCGGCGCTCGGGGCCTACTGGCAATACAAACTCACGGAAGACGCTTGGAAGAAAATTGAGGCGCACATCACACGCAAAGCCGGCGGCTACGTGCCGCCCATGCCCGGTCGTTGCGGAACTTGCGGCGCGGCAGCGAGTGCCGGCTCTGCCTATTGCTCGGGCTGCGGCGCCAACCTTCGCGTCGGCCTCTCTTGTCCGCACTGCAACGCGATGCAAAAAGATTCGACCGCGAAATTTTGTAACTCTTGCGGAAAATCGTTGACAAACTAAACGCTACGTCCTATTAGGAAGGGCATGCAACCTCATCGTGGTTCAACCGTCCTGGTTTATGGAATCCTTGGGCTCGTGGTGTGCCAGTTCCTCGGTATTGCGGCGTGGAGAATGGGTAACGACGACTTGCGACAGATGGAGTTTGGGCAAATGGATCCATCCGGGAGGGACTTAACTAACGCGGGCCGGATTTGCGGAATGGTGGCGACGGGGATTCTGATCTTTCAACTTGCCATTGTGTTTCTTGCCGTCGTGTTGATGTTAATTTCTCCGAACCGTTAATCATGTCTGAGTGCCCACACCGGATCGATTCGCGCGGCGCGCGCAGCCGGATACAGCGCGGCGAGAATCGAAATCAGTAACGCAAACAGAATCGCGCCAATCCAGAGGTACGGTGGCATAGAAAAAAAGTCGACGAACGAAGCGCCTTGCGGCTTGAGTACAAACCGATAGGCCAAACGATTCGCGATGCCTTCGATCGCCCACGCGGCCAGCACCCCGATTACTCCTCCCGTCAATCCGATCACAGCGGCTTCGAAAAAGAAGATTAGTTTGATCTCGCGATCTTCGGCGCCGATGGCTTTCATGATGCCGATTTCGCGGGTGCGTTCGAGAATCGACATGATCATCGTGTTCGCGATGCCGAAACTTGCGACCAGCAAAGAAATCCCGCCGAGCAGTCCCAGCACTGAATCGATGATCAGGAACACCGTGCGAATTTGATCCAGCTGGTCGACGATCGAGAAACTTCCGAATCCCTTGTCGTGAATCTGCTTCCGCACCTCGGTCAGCGCGACTGGATCGCTAACGCGCACCACCGCCGAGCCATAGCCTTCGCTTTGATTCTCGTTAAGTTGCCCACTCTGCCGCACCAGGGCCAGCGCCGTCTCGCGCATCGGGTCCCGGTGTTTTGCTGACCAATCCCGCGCGATCGGAAGCGGCACATACATGCCCGCGTTGAACATTAATCCGCCCGCCCCGCCTTGCGCTGCGCCCTCACGCTTCTCACGGCCGAGCACGCCCGCAATGGTCAGTCGCTTCGCGACGATCGAATTCGCCGGCGGCCCCTCCCCTTCTTCCAGCGGCAGCCCGAAGAAGCTGAATCCTCCTTCATCGCTCTCCTCAGTCTTATCTGCGGACGACTTATCGTCAGACAATTCGCTCCGCGTTGATAAGAACTCGATAGTCTGGCCGATGGCATCTTCAGGTTTGGCGTAGCCGCACGTTTCGGCCCTCACATCGTCGATGACGATTTCGTTCGCGTCCGGGCTGCTAATCATTTTACCGGCCGCAAAAGTTCGAAAGCGCGACGCCGCATTCGGCACCGAGGTGCCGGCAACCTGTGAAGGAGAAACCTGGCCGTTGCATCGAACGTAGACGGTGAAGCTAATGTCGGGTTCGACATAAGCGACGCCGGGAATTTTTTGAATCTCGGCGATCGCGTCATCATCCAGGATCCGCGTGGGTTCCTGATTTGGTCGAAACGAGGGCCCGCGTCGCTCGCCCGGCCGCGCGTCCCGGCCCAATTTCGGATCGACGCTCATCGCCATCGTGAAAACGCTCTTTCCCATCACGCGAATCTCGTTGAAAAGATCGAGCGCGCGAAAGCGCGAGAGCATGTTGCGTTGCAAGCCGAGCCCAAACGAAACCATCGTCACGATCACTGCGACGCCGATGATCACGCCCATCGAAGTGAGCGTCGCACGCAGTTTTGCTTCACGAAGATTGCGAAGCGCCAACCGAAGAATGTCGAAGAAACCCATGTTGTAATTCAGCGAACCTGTGATTGAGATTAACTTATTTTTTAGTCACGCAAAACAACGGCACACTTGTCGTTTGCTTACCGCGAAATTTGCGTACAACTACGCACGCATTCCACGAATCCTAACCTCGGCCGCGGCATAACTCCCTGGTCGTGGAAATCCCTTAAACTGGAGATCATGAAATGAAAACACCCAGACATACTTTGACCAGAATTACGGCGGCCGTTGCGCTGCTTGCCGCCATCGCGACGGCAGCTATTTCGAAAGGTAATTCAGACGCAGCTTTTTCAAACATAAAGATTAGTAACTTCGGTCAGATGGACGAACGCTTCTATCGCGGCGCTCGGCCGAAGCAGAAAGATTTTCAATCTCTCAAGGACTTAGGCATTCAAACAATCATTGATTTGACGGACAACACGCCGAAGGAGAAAGGTTACGCTGAAGCGCTCGGCATGACGTACGTCAACATTGCGATTCCTGACAAGAAGGATCCCACCGACGAGCAGATCGCTCAGTTCCTGAAACTCGTGAATGACCCCGCTACCGGAAAATTCTACGTGCATTGCGCGGGCGGGCGTCACCGCACGGGCGTGATGGGCGCGGTTTATCGCTTCAACAACTATCAGTGGAACTTCAATCAGGTGTACGCCGAAATGCAGAACTTCGACTTTTACACCTCGAACGGCCATGGCGGCCAAAAACGTTTCGTTGAGAATTACGCGCAACGAATTCAGTCCGAAATTGCTACACAGGCTGCGGCACAAGGATCCAAGTAAAGCTCCGACAGCCCTCTGTCCAACAACATGAGAGCCGTCCGTCGTGGACGGCTTTTGTGCTTTTAGGGGGCCTTATTGATTTCAGTCTTGCGAGACTGTGACGCTTCTGTTGCGAAGAGTGCTCACTTGTTCCCAAGCACGGCATTTGCTCTTCGTCCAGCGAATTCCCCCGCGTCACAGCCGCGCCGGCTGCAATCACCGTTCACACTCTCCTGAATTGAGGCCAACTATGCATTCCTTGCGGAAGAACCGCGCACTCGCGTTAATAGCCTGTTTTCTGATCGTCGTTGCGTCACTCGAAGTTTATTCATTCGTCAAACTTGAGAAAGACAAAGACAAGGTTGAGAAGCAAAACAAAGATAAGAAGAATAAGAACCAGGGCACGCCGGTGCTTTGGCGCAATCCCGGAGACATGCGCAAACGTGATTTGTATTACGGATCCGGATCAAAGGCTTTGGCGCCAACACCACCGTTCAAGTTTGTAAAAGAGGACAAGAGTGGAAAGTCACCTAAGTTCGAGGTCGTCGACGCGCGGGGCGTGAAGTGGAAAGTAAAGCTCGGCCCCGAAGCGCAAGCGGAAACCGTCGCCAATCGTTTAGTTTGGGCGGCAGGTTACAACACGGAAGAAACTTACTATCTCGAGCGCGCGCAGATTGATGGTCTGAAAAAACTGTCTCGCGGTCAGAATTTCGTGAACGGCCAGTCGGTGCGGGGCGCGCGCTTTGAATCGCGACGCGAGAATGTCGATCGCGGCAAGCACTGGGACTGGTCCAAAAACCCGTTCAAGGGCACGCGTGAATTGAATGGCCTAAAGACGATGATGGTGCTGCTAAACAACTGGGACGTGAGAAAGAACAATGGCGTTCTCTACGTGAAGGATCCGAAGACGAATCGAACCGAAGCTCGATACCTGGTCAGTGATTTGGGTGCAACGCTTGGCGCCGTCGGCGCGATCGGTGGCCGTCATCGATCGAAGAACAACGTGCAGGACTACACGCGCGCGCGTTTGGTTAAGAAGGTTGATGACAAAGGAAATGCGAAGTTCGACTACGACATCAAACCAAAGGGCCTCGGTGTGCTGACGATCTTTAATCCCAAGTACTTCTTCGGCCAGCGCCGTGCGAATGGACAGATGAGCAAGGTTCCGGCGCAGGACGCCGCTTGGATCGGTCAGAAGCTGGCGCAACTTTCAGATGAGCAACTGCGCGACGCGTTCCGCGCCGCCTCATACGATCCAAACACGCGGGAAGCATATGTGCGGTCAATGCGACAGCGAATCAATCAGCTAGCAAGATTGTCTGACGCAGGGATTGCGACGACGCGGCAGAGACGGGTTAGGTAGCAAACTACTACAGTGGTGAAAACGAAAGGCCGCGCAAATTACGCGGCCTTTTGTTTGGACAAGCAGTTCGGCGGTGGCCGACGGGGCAGTAGCCCGACCGGTGCTACTGATCATCACTTGAAGGTGTTCAGCCACGATTGAGGAAGCTGATAAGCGAAATCGGCGGGAGTATACAGCGGGGGAATGTCTTGGGCGAGATAAAAAGGAGAGCGCCCAAGGCGCGCGCTGTAAAAGCCTGGGGCATCGCCCCAGGTTAGTCGCGACCAAATTGTCCACCCTCGCGGTCGGGCTACTGCCCCGTTGCACGCGATCTAGTACCCGCCGGAACTAAACGTGTCGCCCTGCCGCACGTCGCCGGTTTCGAAGCCTTTTCTAAACCATTGCGCGCGCTGTGCGGAGGTTCCGTGCGTGAACGAATCGGGCACCACGTAGCCCTGCCCCCGCTGCTGCAGACGATCATCGCCGACGGCGCTGGCGGCGCCTAAAGCTTCTTCAATATCACCCTCTTCAACGATGCCCTGATTGCGCGCGTAGTGGGCCCACACGCCGGCGTAAAAATCTGCCTGCAACTCAACCCGCACTGAAAGTTGATTCGCCTGACCTTCGCTCAACCGGCGCCGCGCCGAGTTCACCTCATTCATTGTTCCGAGCAGGTTCTGCACGTGATGACCGACTTCATGGGCCACGACATACGCGATGGCAAAATCTCCCGGCGCGCCAAGTTTTGTCCGGAGCTCCTGGAAGAATGAAAGGTCGATGTAAAGCTTCTCGTCGCCGGGACAGTAGAATGGCCCCACCGCGGCGCCGGCGACACCGCAAGCCGACTCGACTTGATCGTTGAAAAGCACGAGTGTCGGTTTGCGATAGGTCCTGCCAATCTTCTTAAAAACATCCGTCCAGGCGTCTTCGGTTTCTGCCAGCACAACTCCGACAAATTTCCTGAGCTCCTCTTCCTGCGGATTGACCGGTCGCGTCGCCGGAGCACCGCCGCCGCTACCAGTGGACGGTAACTGCTCGAGTAGCTGACGCGGATCGGCGCCAAACAGCAGCGCCAGCAAAAGCACGACAATGGTGCCGCATCCACCCAGGCCGCCGAGGGCCAACTTGCCCCCGCCTGACATTCCGCGGCGATCCTCGATGTTGGTGCTTTCTCTGCGATCTCTCCAGCGCATTAGTTAGTCCTCCCGAGATGATCAAGACTGCGAACTCACAGGACTAGTCGGCAACTCTTGACGGGTTCATTAGCGTACGAGGGAAGCTTGGGGCCAGAATCGGGATAGTTGGGGGTTTTTGACCGGCCGCAGAGCGGCAAAATGTTTATAGCTGAGGGCTGCAACGATGTGGTTCAGCTCCGGAGGACACGGAATGTTTGCCGTTCTCGGCAACATTTCGCTCCTCCGGAGCTTTGACAGATTTTAGTAAACTGCGGGCTATAAACATTTCGTCCCTACAGGACTCAGAAGCTAACCCGGGAGATTCACCAGTTGATTGATTCGCGCGCGCGTCGCCGTCACCAGCATTTGAATTTCCTCCGAGGTGAAATTGCCGGCGCGAAAAGCATCCGCCAACTGGCTGTCACTCAACTGTGATAGCAGGCTGCCGATCCAACGCGCGTCGTCAATGGTGATGCCCTGCATCAGTACTTGCTCTTTCCCGCTGTAAGCAAGCTTCACTTCCCGGCCGTTGACTCCTTCGACGAATTTGGCCTTAACGTAATCTTCAGGCTCGTTGCGGCTGCGACTCAGGAAGCCACCAGTCTTGCCAAAGGTCGCGCCCAAATCACTGATGATGTAACGAAGCTCCGGCTGGCCGCTGCCATTGTTAACCAGCAGAATCTTGTTGTTGCTGTCTTTCAGGTCCCAGTTATTGAGAAGCGCCATCAAGACAATCAAGCCCTTCAACTCTCTCTTACCGGAGAAGGGGTTGCTCTTCCACGACCACTCCTCGAGGCGCTCCACATTCTCAGGCCGTGCTTCAAAACGAACATTCGCGTGACCATTGTTCGCGCATTCGTATTCTTTTTTGTGTGGTTTGGGCGCGCCCACGATGGTGACACAGGGGTAGAGGTAATTCACTTCCGTCGCGTAGCCGGCAGCCCAGGCCAAACGAACCGCAGCAGTCTCAGGTCGCGCTTCCTGGCCAACTTTTACCACCCAGGTCCGACCTGATCCATCTTTCACTCGATACTTGGTTGAAAAGCCGCCCGTCTCGACTTTCACAAAAGTCACCCGCGACAGATCGGGCTTCATCGCGGCGCCGCCAGGTCCCAGAAACAAGTCGCGCGAAGATATGTTGCCCGGATCGCTCCACAGAACGCGCGGAGCGTTCGCCGGAATTTGTATGTCCTTCTTGTCGGGCTTATCGGATTTCTTTTGCGCGAATGCGCTGGAAGAACTCAGGATCATCAAGCTGATCACGAGCACGAATGTCCGTCGATTCTCTCTTGAAAACATTTTGATTTCCTTCCGAAAGATGTTGGTGTTTAGCTGCGCATGGTTTCACAAATGAGGGCCGAGTGCCAAGCTGCGGTACTTGCACGCCTCTGGCGTGCAAGCACGCGAGACGCGTGCGCACCTAGCTGTTCAGGTCGAAACCTTCAAAGTATATCTGGCTGTCGAAGGCCTCGACGCCGCTAGCCGGGGCGATCCGCACGTACGAACCGTCAGGCTGTAGCTCGCGCGCGTTCACGTTGTCGCGCAGGTAAGCCTGCAGCACATCGTCCTTCAAATACTTCTTGAAGCCGGGATCTTCGACCGGCGTGACTACCTCGACGCGACGATCCAGGTTGCGCACCATCCAGTCTGCGCTGCCGAGATAAATCTCTTCTTCCCCGCCGTTGAGGAAATACATCAAACGACTGTGCTCGAGAAAGCGGCCGACGACACTGCGCACGCGAATATTTTCCGACAAACCCGGCACGCCCGGACGCAGCATGCAGATGCCGCGAACTATCAAATCGATCGACACGCCCGCCTCAGATGCTTCGTACAAACGCTCGATGAGGTGCGCGTCCGCGATCCGATTCATCTTCGCCATGATGCGCGCGGGGCGGCCGGCCTTCGCATGAACTGTCTCACGCTCGATAAGTTCGTTCAGCTTCTCGCGCAGATTCACCGGCGACACCAGAAGCTTGCGGTATTCCTTCTGCTTGGAATAGCCGGTCAGATAATTAAAGAACTCGGTCGCATCTTCCCCAATCGCATCGTCCGCGGTGAACACACCGAAATCTGTGAAGTTCGAAGACGACGTCGGATTGTAGTTGCCGGTCGCGATGTGCACATAGCGGCGCAAGGTCTCGCCCTCGCGGCGCACCACCAAGCCAATTTTGCAGTGCGTTTTTAACCCGATGAGGCCATACACCACGTGCACGCCGGCACGCTCCAGCCGCTGTGCCCATTCAATGTTGTTCTCTTCATCAAACCGGGCTTTCAGTTCGATCAGCGCCGTGACTTGTTTGCCCATCTCGCCGGCTTGCCGCAGCACTTCAGCAATTTCCGATTGGGCACCAGTGCGATACAAACAAATTTTGATGGCTACCACATTCGGGTCCAGGGCAGCGGCCCGCAGGAAATCGATCACCACCGAATAGTCGGTGTAAGGGTGATGCAGCATCACATCCCGGCGCTTGATGGCGTCAAAGATCGACTTCTGCTCCTTGAGTGGCGCCGGAATCAGCGTGCGCAGCGGCGGATACTTCAGGGCGGGCCGATCGAGGTCACAAAGGGTGTTGTACTCCTGGACGTCCAGGGGCCCGTCAACGACATAAACGTCGTGGGGCTCGACGCCGATAGACTCCATCAGGTAGGCCGCCATCTCGTTTGGCATGCCGGCTTCGATCTCCAGGCGGACAGGTGAACCGAAGCGGCGCTTGCGCAGTCCCTTCTGCAAAGCGCGAAGGAGGTCCTCAGCTTCGTCTTCCCGAATGTCGATGTCGGCATCGCGCGTCACGCGAAACGTGTGCGCGTTGATCACAGTCATGCCGGGGAACAGCGAACCAAGGTTTGCGGCGATTACGTCACTCAATGGTACGAATTTGGGTTCGTCGAATAGTTGAATTAGACCCGGAAGCAACGGCGGCACTTTCAGCCGCACGAACGATCCGTTGTCGTCGTCGCCTGAGTCGTTCGCCTTGACCATGATTCCGAAATTCAGACTCAGACCCGATATATAAGGAAATGGGTGAACCGGATCGACCGCCAGCGGCGTCAGCACCGGAAACACGTGCTGCGCGAAGTACTCATTGGCGCGCTCGTGCTCAACTCTGGACAGCGAATCGTAAGTCGCGACCACGATTCCCTGCTCCTCGAGTGGCGGCAAAATCTCTTTGCGCAGACTGTGCATCTGCGCGGCGAACATTGGTTCCAACCGGTTGCGAATTTCTTCCAACTGCTCGGCGGCCGTTAAACCGTCGGGCGACGGATGAACATAACCGTGCTCGACCTCCTCTTTCAGGCCGGACACGCGCACCATGAAAAATTCGTCGACGATGTTTGAAAAAATGGTCAGGAAACGAAGTCGCTCAAGTAGCGGATTTCGCTCGTCGCGTGCTTCGTCCAATACCTGGCGGAAGAACTCGATCAGGCTTAGCTCGCGATTCAGCAATCGCTGCTCAGGGGCGGGTGCGAGACTTAGCTTTGGCCGCGCGGGCTCGGCTGCTGCTAGTCGATCCTTCAAAGAAACGTTTGTGATTGCTTGCATAATTTGAATGCCGAATTGAGCTGTTTGGGTGACTAGAACACAACCCGACCGACAGCAACGGCTCTGATTATTCAGCAACTGTTATTCCGAGGTATTCCTTCAGAAGCCGCGTCAGTTGAAATAGTTGTTTATTCGGAAGGAGTTAGCAGGCTAGAACACAGTCACAAAGCGGGCGCAACTTAATCGTACTATTTCGCGCCACCTCCCGGCGATTTCGGAACTATGGCTTAGCCGATTGGGTGTTCAGTCAGTACCATCTGCGTAAGCGGATGGGACAACGCGTGACTTAGAAGGTTGCGTCTTTGGCCCACCTGGTTACGCAGGTGGTACTAACCTCATCACGATGTCAGGTGAATTCTCGCGTTAACCGTCAAAGACGTGCTTCACCGCATCAGTGTTCCAGTCGGCAAGACTCGCGGTCACGACGTCGGCGCCGGCCGCGCGCAGCAGCGGCTCGGCTACTGTGTTTGTCACGCCCAGCGTTCTCATCCCGGCCCCGCGCCCGGCTTGGACTCCCGGCGGCGCATCTTCGATCACCAGACATTCCTTCGGCAGCAGCGGCAGTTGCCTATCGGTCCGGCGCTTCGCATTTAGCAACTCAAGACCGCGCTGATAGCAATCGGGCGCCGGCTTGTGATTCAGACCCGGTTGAGCAGTCACGATGACAGAAAAGTGCTGAAGCAAATTCGCCGGGCCAAGCACGTGTTCAATCTCAGCCAGCTCAGCCATGCTGACGATCCCAAGCTGAAACTTCCGTGCGGCCTCTTTGATGAATGTGACAATACCGGGAGCGAAAGGAACTTCAGCTTCAATGATCGAACGGTGCAGTCCGTGCTCTCGATCAATGATGCCGCGCGTCGTCTCGTCGTCAACTTCACGACCAACGCGCGCGAACGCCGCGCGAGTGAACGCGACATCGTCCATGCCGAGACATTGAAAGTAGTCTTCCTCTTTGAGCTCGACGTCGTGCTCCGCCAGCACCTCGCGATAAGCGCGCAAATGAATGCGCTCGTCATTGATGATCACGCCGTTAAAGTCGAATAGGATTGCCTGGATCATTGTTATTAGAGTCTTCGTTCGTTTAGAGGCGGGCTACTGCCGCCAAATAACTGCAAAAGAACCGGGCGGGCAGTAGCCCGCCTCTAAACGAGCAAAGTAAGAATTCCCGAATTAACCGGCATTAGTAGACTTTACCGAAGCGGTCTTAACCTCACCCAGCCGCTCATTTTGTTCCGCGAACAAAAGCGGCAGACGCTCGCTCTCGAGCACGTCGAGCCTTCTCAGGACTTCAGATAACGCCAGTTCGTTCTTCAGATTTACCTGATAGTCCAAATCGGCGCGCAGGCGATCCTTCGAGCCTTGCCGGTTCTGCGACATCATGATGATGGGCGCCTGCAAACCCGCAATCACTGCCAGCACCAGATTAAGCATGGCGTAGGGCTTTGCGTCGAAGCCGCGGATTAAAAAGTACGAATTCAGCGCGATCCAAAAGATAATCAGAAACAACGAGACGCCGATGAATTTCCAGCTACCGCCGAACTCTGCGAGGAGATCCGCGGCGCGATCCGCCAGAGTCATCCGCTTTGCCTGTTCTTCGTTGACGTTGCGCGAAACGCGCTGCTGCAGCATCCGGTCAGTGTGCCGCAGGCGTTGGAAGACGGCGCTGAGCATTTCAAGCGCGACTCCCGGGTGCGTATTGATGTAGCGCAGAAAATTCTCCCGGGACAGGACTGACAACTGCGCGTCCTCAATCACGTGAGCATCGGCGGAGCGTTGCTTGCCATCGATGAGCGACATCTCGCCAAAGAAATCTCCCTGCGCCAGCTCAGCTAAAACGATTTGCTGGCCTTCGGCATCGTCAACCGCGATGCGCACGCGACCACTCTGGATCAGGTACATCGCATCGCCGTTTTCACCTGCGTGAAACAGAATCGTACCGGCTGTAACCGGGCGGCTCTGAAGCAGGGTCACCAATTCCGCGGCCTCTTCGTCATGCAGCGACGCAAACAGCGTCACCGAACGGATGGCTTCGACGGTCATTGGTTGAGGGGTGGCTGTTGGCATCGGATTACCTCGGATGTCGAATTGCGAATTTCGAATTGCGGATTTTCAAGACTGGTAGCATTGGGCTCGATTCTTACCACTAAGATTCTTAATTAAATTCGCAATTCGAAGTTCGCAATTCGAAATCTATTCAACTACCTTCCCGTCCTTCATCATGACTATTCGATCGGCAAAGCTGCTGGCCAGTTCGTGATCATGCGTAACGAGCAAAACCGTGAGCCGGTCGCTCGCGACCATTTCACGCAAGAGAGAAAGCAATTCATGCGCGCGTGTCGAGTCTAAATTTCCGGTCGGCTCATCCGCAAGCAGAAGCCGTGGACGATTTGCCAGCGCGCGCGCGATCGCCACGCGCTGCTGTTCGCCGCCTGATAGTTCCGCCGGCCGATGCGACATCCGATCTGCGAGCCCCACGCGTTCCAACAGTTCCGCCGCCCGTTTACGTCGTTCACCACCGCGGACTCCGCCAAACGCCAACGCCAGCCACACGTTTTCAGCCGCCGTCATCGTCGGAATCAAATTAAAGTTTTGAAAGATCATTCCGACGGAAAAGCGCCGGTAACGCGCCATCTGTTTTTTTGTCAGCGGCCCAAGCGGCTTTGAATCGAACAAGACCTCGCCGCTCGTGGGCCGATCGAGCCCGCCCAGCAAATTCAGCAGCGTGGACTTGCCCGAGCCCGACGTGCCGCGGATGGCCACGAACTCGCCTTCCTCAATTCCCATCGTCACGCGATCCAGCGCGACGACTTCATTCGCGCCCATCTGATACAGCCGCGTGACTTCGTGAGTTTCGATTAGCATTCGCTATTCAATAGTCGCAGATTTTAGTAAACGGTCACGGGCTTTGCCTCAAAGGTGCTCACTGACGCCAAGCAGTAACCGTTCTCATTCACACCGAGGCTTTAGCCCGGTGTCACGCTTCGCGTCGACAAACAGAAACCGTTAAACGGTTTCCAAAAGCGCTTCGGTCGCCGGTCACCGCGCTAAAGCGTCGGTGTGAATGAGAGGCGTGCTGGATGTGATACTTTTAGTGCAAAGCCACGGTCACGTTTAGGTTAAGCCCTTCCTCGCATGACTCGCCACAATTCAAAACGTTCTTCTGAGAAACCCTTTAACTGCATTTCGAGGGGCTGCGCGACTAGTTGGTTCCTGGGATTGAGCAACATCTCGCCGACTTCCGGGTCCGTGTACACAATATTCGAGATGACCACGTCGTTACCACTCGATTGGCCCTCCAAACGCGCGGCCAGGTTCACGGTGGAACCAAAATAATCGAGCCGATCGTTCAACGTCACGGCAATGCAGGGTCCGGTGTGCAACCCGCCCTTCAACGTCAACGGCAACATCCCGTCCGGCGGCGACGCCAATCGCTGTTGCGCCTCAATCATAGCGCGCAGAGCATTTGCCGGCCGGCGAAACACGGCCATCACGGCATCACCGATTGTTTTGACGAGGGCGCCCTCCTCGTCAGCAATTGCCTTCTTCAGCACATCGAAGTGATTCATCACACGGCCGAATGCCGTCGCGTCACCAATCTCCCGATACAATTGAGTCGAGTTTTTTAGATCGGTGAACAGCACAGTCAGAGTTCCAACTGAAATCTGTTCGCCCGGCCGGAGCGCTTCGCGCGCGAACAGATCGCGAAATGTTTGCAGCGCCGTCACCTCAGCAGCCGTCGCCGCTTCATCCGACCACGCGGTCCGCTCCAACACGAACAGCTGTTCATCGTCCAAAGCGTTCGCCAGCTCCAGGCTGCAACTTTTCGACAACTCGACCTCGCCGGTCGTCCAACCTTCCGGCGACGCGCGCAGCGATGTCCCGCACAACCCGCCGTCCGTCACTGAGATGTGCTGCCAACCCGGCAGGCCGGTCGTGCGCAGGCGATAGCGGCCCTCCTCGAGCTGAATGTCTATCGAGCGCTGCGACTGCGGTTTAAGAATTTGCTGCGCCACGATGTGCGGGGTGACCTGCGGCCCGCCGACGCAAAATGTTTCGACGTTGATTTGCCTGATCGACGGATTCGGACGGAAAGTCAGTTCGATCGACTGCTCAAAGTTCACATTGAAATCGATGTTGCAGCCGCCGCAATGCACTTTTGAAGTGAGTTCCGCGAGCGAATCTTTGGCCTCGCCGCCCCGACACATTGGGCAGATAAGGTTCCATTGCAAATCGAGCATGCCCGCGCGCGTGGCTTGCAAACACGCTTCCAACATCTGGCGACGCGGCTTGCCGCTCTCGTCGGCGAGTTGATAAGGCCGGATGCGTGAGAGCGCGAATTCATCTGCGCTTGCAACATGATCGACCAGGACGGCAACTATCTGTTCGTCGATGCCTTCGCTCACCAGTTTCTCGGCGAGCGCGGTAAGTCGCGCGCGTCCGCCGGGAGTGAACTCAACCTCGGCTGTCGTTTCAATCGCGGGCGAACGTGCGGCCTGCGCTGCCTGGTCATATTCGCGAAAGGTGCGCGCGAAGTTACGCGCACTGATTATTCCAATTTGAATTGGTATGGCGATCGCGCCCAGCACGTTCTTCGGCCTGGCCCAGAGTTCGTAAACTAACTTTGTGCCAGTGCTAAGCGGCGCCAACTCAGCCCGCACGCGCAATTCTTCCATCGGCCCTTTGCTGTAGCGACGAATTACGCCGAAGCGGTGTGGCCGCACCCATTCGAACGGTTGTTCTTCCCACTCGATGGGAATTCCCAGGCTGGTCAACCGCAAACGCCGTCCGTTCTCGCCTGGCTCTCCGACATTCTTGACTGCCGGCACACCCGTATCGCGATTAAACCGGTTGGTGTCGGCGACCAAAGGCCAGAGTTTTTCCGGGGGTGACTGGAGGTCGAACTCCCAGCGATAGTGAAATTCCTTGAAAGCCATGGGGGCCGTAGCTCCGGTTAGGAGAGCGATATTTATAGCACCGATCTGTGTTGTAAATAACGCTCGGCGCAACATCAGTCGATGTTGCGCCGAGAGCAGATGGTTATTGCCTAACGGGTTCTATAAACATGTCGCTCCTAACGGAGCGAAAAACCAACAGTGGGATCGGAACGCTCAAATCACCTTGTACTCCGAATCCACATCCTCATCAGAAAAGGCCACGCGATAATTCTTTGACTGGATCTGCTTGGTGATCAGGAGGTCGTCTTTGGTCTTCAGCAGGTCGGCGCGGTTGTAAACGGAAAGTTCGAAATTGTACCCGTGCGTGATCGCGTCCTTCGGACACGCCTCAACGCAGAAACCGCAAAAGATGCAGCGGCCGTAATCGATGTTGTAAACCTTGGCGTAGCGTTCATCGACGCCGATGCGTGCTTCCGCTGCGCGCGGATCGTCGTCGGCTTCGATGTAAATGCATTCGGACGGGCAGGCCGCGGCGCACAGAAAACAGGCGACGCATTTTTCACGGCCCAGCTCGTCCACGTGCAAGAGGTGCTGCCCGCGATAACGCGGCTGCACGGTGATCGGCTCGTCCGGGTATTCGACTGTCTGTTTTCGTTTGGGAATGTAGGACAACGTCACGGCCATCCCCTGGATGATGGCTTTGGTTGACTGGATTACTTCCGTGATTAAGGACATAAAAATTTCGGATTGCGAATTTCGGATTGCGAAATATCAAGCCCTCGCAGCTTTCGCGGTTCTTCCTGAGCTGGTGAAGATAGCGAGCAGTTCTCCGGACTCGACGAGCAGCCACCGGCGCTGCGTTGCGTCGCCAAGATTCGCTTCATCACAAATTTCAAGCCTATATTGACTCTCTGAAGCTTCCTTTTCAACTATGCCGATTTTATGAATGAAATCGTTTCGTGATTCCGCTCGGTTGGCCTCCCGATAGTTGGCACCGACAGATGTTCCAGCTTTTACAAGTTGATATCTAATCACATCACCAATCTTTCCGTACGGCAACGTGGCGGCGAACTTAATTATCCGAATCGCAAACTGCTTCGTTCGTTTTTAGAGTTCAAATTTGTCCATCTGCAATTCGCAATTCGCAATTCGCAATTCGAATTTCGTAATATTCGGCCTTATCTTACACGAGTGGTGCGCGACGCCGTAGCCTGCCAGCGCCCATCCCTCCAAACGAACTCGTCCGTGAAGCTGTAGACTTCGATGCCGCGCGCAGTTTCCTGCCGTAAGTAGCCATCGAGCTGGGCTCGATTCCCGTTCAGCCCCAGTCGCAGGTCCTGGAATTCCCACGACTTCACGGTTGCATCCGGCTTAATCTCGTCGAGGTACTGCTGCTTCGTGTGGACCGGATTACCCCCGCGGTAGTCTTCGGCAAGGATCTGATCGAGCGTATCTTTGTCGGCTTCGAGGTTCGCCACCGTCCACTGCTTCTCGATCTCAGTCAACTGTGACAATACGGCTTTTTCGTCGGACGGTGCTGCGCTGGCCGAGCTGGCTTCCGAAGGCGTCCGCGTATTGGGTGCTGACGACGACGGCGATTCAGTCACCACGGCGGGACTCGGATTTGGTCTATTGACGATCTTAGGGATCGCAATGACCGCCGCGATCACAATTCCGAAAAGGAACAGGATCGCGAGCCCCGCCACGACCCAGGGCCACACGCGACGCTTCGCAGGCGTCGCCGCGTAAGCCGGCAAACCCGGCAAATCCGCCATCGAACCACTAACGGTCGCTTTGCCGCCAAGCTGGCCATACTGAGTCGTCGGGATGTCACGACCGCGCGGGGACGGAGTCACTAATGTCTCATCTGAATCCGGCGGCGATTGACTCGCTAGCGGACTACCGTCGTCCAGGCAGTAAGTAATCGAATCTTCGAACTCGCGTTTGCATGTAGGACAACGCTTCATAGCCGCTCCATCACAGAGTGCCCACGATAATTACAAAGATGTAGAAGATAATGATCCCGACAATAGCCAGGCCTCCAGTAACTACGCCAATCAAGGCCATCGGTTTTCCGCCCACCCGGTCAGGCGTCTTCTTCATCTGCGACAGCGACACGGCTCCCAGCACAATTGCCGCAACCGCGAACATCGGTCCCATGCATAGCCAACCAATAGTGACACTCAGCAGGCCGAGAACCATTGACGCTGTCGCCAGGCTCTTGCTTTGAGATTGAACGTAGGGCGGTGGAGGAGGCCGCCACTCCGGCACAGGACGTTGGGGCGGCCGCCATTCTGGAGAAGACGGAGGCAGTTCGACTGTAGGGGTGCTCCACACCGGCGCGTCAGGCTGGACAGGCGGCAAGATCGCCGGCGCCGGCTCACTCGCATCGGCGGACTCGTCAACCAGCGTCGTGCCATCTTGTGTGCAGAAGGTGAGCCAGTCTTCTTCAAACGTTAGATTGCACGTGGGACAACGCTTCATGTCGTCGACGGGTTAATATTGGACTATTGGTTCAGGCTTCCCATAAAAATTGCCATTCCGTAGAGCATGAAAATCAGGAACCAGATGACAATGTAAAAGCCACTCAACGCGATTCCGATAATGGACAAGGGTTTTCCCGTGTTGGTGACTGGATCGTTCTTGATTTGCACAAGGGAGATAATCCCCAGCACAACTCCTACGGGGGCTGAAAGCAAACCAATGCTGCAACACCAGCCGATGGTTATGCTAGCGATCCCCAGAATCAGAGAGGCAACTGCCAAACCCTGCTTCTGACCGGTTCCCTGCCGCATGGGCGGCGGCGGTGGCGGCTGCCACGCGGGCGTAACGGGTTGCGGAGGGTTATAACTGCCCGGCAAATCAAACGGTTTCGGCGCGCCCGGATCTGTATTGACGGCGGGCGGAATAAAGACCGTCGGCGGCGGCTCGTTAGAGAGCGGCGCAGATTGCGTCTCAATCAGCGTGCCTCCATCGTCCGTACAGTAGGCCAGCCAATCTTCATCGAATGTGCGGTTGCAGTTTGGGCAGCGTTTCATGATAAGGGGTTGTCAGTTGTCAGTTGTCGGTTGTCAGTTGTCAGTTGTTAGTGGTCAGTAAAAACCGTCAGACAGCTTGCCGCGGGGCAACTGACAACAAACGACTGACAACTGTCGGATTTTCAAGCAATCTCAAGTCGACTAAAGAAGTAGGCAATCTCGATCGCGGCATTCTCGTCCGAGTCGGAGCCATGGGTAGCGTTCTCGCCCACCGACGATCCGAATTCTTTGCGGATGGTTCCAGCATCGGCCTTCGCGGGATCGGTAGCGCCCATCAAATCGCGCCAGGCTTTCACCGCGCCGTCCTTCTCCAAAACCATGACGACACAAGGGCCGCTCGACATGAATTCCGTCAGGCCGTCGTAGAACGGCTTGCCGCGATGCACTTCGTAGAAGCCCTCAGCTTGTTTGCGCGTCTGGTGAATCAGTTTCATTCCGCGGATACGAAAGCCACCGCCGATGATCCGATCGATAATCTTTCCTGTGTTACCGGCCGCAACTGCGTCGGGCTTGATGATTGCGAATGTTTGATTGTTCATTTTTCAGTGTTCACTGTCTTAACACACAAAGTCGTGCCTTCCGTACACGACAAGGTCCTGAATGTCGCCGGTCCGCCAGTTCCGTTGCGCCTCATTGTGACCACAAACGCCTGCCAACCTAGTGGCAAATCAATCGGGTGCTGGAGGGTGTCGAAACCTTCCGCAGAAATCCTCAGTATCAGATCTCGATGACTTCCGCACAGACCGTGCTGGTATATGTGAGCATTCCGCTCCTCGCTCCAGTAAGCTTTTGAGACTTCGGTAAAGTGTGGGTTGTAGTCGTCGTTCGGGTCCTTCCGACTAACGATCAGGCGTGCGTTGCGAATTGGTTTTCCTTCACCGTCCTCGACATAGATGGTGTTTATAGAAAATCCGCACGCTTGACCGTGGGTGTCGATACTTGGCGCACTCACGCTGAGCAGTAGTCCGGTAACTAAGATTGCGCTCTTAAACACAATGATCTCAGTTTTTCAATTCGTCTTCAGAAACCAACCGAGACTCCGAGCGCTTCCATCATCGCCGCGCCGATGTCTGCCGGGGATTTAACGACATGAATGCCGGCATCTTCGAGCGCCGCCATTTTTTCAGCCGCGGTTCCCTTCCCGCCGGCGATGATTGCGCCCGCGTGGCCCATGCGGCGTCCCGGCGGCGCGGTCTGACCGGCGATAAAGGCGACGACGGGTTTCGTAACGTGCTCTTTTGTGTACGCGGCGGCTTCTTCTTCGGCGGTACCACCGATCTCCCCAATCATCACGATGCCGTCAGTCTCTTCGTCTTCCTGAAAAAGCTTCAAAGCATCAACGTGTGTCGTGCCGACAATCGGATCGCCTCCGATGCCGATGGCCGTTGATTGTCCCAGACCGAGCGAAGTGAGCTGCCCCACGGCTTCGTAGGTCAATGTTCCGGAACGCGAGACAACGCCGACGCGTCCTTCACGATGAATGTGACCCGGCATGATTCCAATTTTGCATTTGCCCGGGCTTATAATCCCCGGACAGTTCGGGCCAATCAGTCGCGTCTGTTTGTCGCGCAGGTACTCCCTGACCTTCACCATATCGAGCGTCGGAATGCCTTCGGTAATGCAGACCACTACCGGAATGCCCGCGTCGGCGGCTTCCATGATCGCGTCCGCCGCGAACGCGGGCGGAACGTAAATCACTGACGCGTTCGCGCCGGCATCTTTCACCGCATCAGCGACAGTGTTGAAGACGGGAATAGCTTCGTGCTTCGTTCCGCCTTTGCCGGGCGTTACGCCCGCAACGACGTTAGTTCCATACTCAACCATCTGTTTGGTGTGGAACGTTCCTTCTTTGCCGGTGATGCCTTGCACGACCAGGCGCGTTGATTTATCGACGAGTACACTCATTGAAAACAGGTATCAGATGTCGGGTGTCAGATTCAGAAGTTGAAAAGCGAGCGCGCAGTATAACATCATGAGGTCAGTACCGGGAGCGGTAGCGTCCGGGTAAAAGTTTGGTGAAACTTGATTGTTTCCTTACGTTTCCACCCGGTCACCACCGCTCCCGGTACTGACCTCGGCAAGCCGTGACAGTTCTCGCTCACACGAGTTCAAATCTTGCGCCGTACTGTGGTACTTCCGTGTTCCACCCGAATCGTTCGCGAATGCGAGCCCCCATCGCGGCCGCCGCGTCCGGTTCACCGTGTGTGAGGAACACTTTCTTCGGTGCGGCCATACCGTCAAACCAACGCAGAACTTCTTTCCAGTCCGCGTGCGCTGAAAAGCCTCCGATCTTTTCGATCTGAGCGCGCACCGCGATCCATTGGCCCAGAACCTTGACCTGCTTTTCACCGTCAGCGACGCGACGTCCCAAAGTACCCGCTGCCTGATACCCGACGAACACAACAGTCGCATTTGGGTCCGGCAAAATCCGCAACGCATGATGCAAAACACGACCGCCATTCATCATGCCTGAGGCCGCAACGACGACTTTCGCGCCTTCCATGCTGTTGATGCGCTTTGAATCATCGCGGGTTTTGCAAGCGAGCATCCTGCGAGTCTGCAACGGTGTCGGATCCGTCTTCAATGCGAGCTTGTATTCCTCATCGTGTTCTTCGGTGCGTGCCGCATACGCGCGCGTGGTTGCGTCGGCCATCGGCGAGTCGACGCACACGGGCAACACCGGAATTCGGTTTTCGTTCTCTAACTCGCGAATGAAATAAACGATCTCCTGCGCGCGTCCCACCGCGAACGAAGGGATGAGCACCGGCCCGTTGTGCGCCCCCGCCGCGTTGATGATGCGCTCAAGAGCGTCCTTCGGATGTTCAATAGCGTGCGCGCGATCGCCGTAAGTAGACTCAACCACGACGTAGTCACAAGCCGGGGGCGGCTCAGGATCGCGAATGATCGGCTGGTCATACTTGCCGAGGTCGCCGGAGAAAAGCACGCGACGCTCCTCCCCTCCGTGCGCGACTTTAACGAGGACCTGACTGGAACCAAGGATGTGACCGGCGATTCGGAACTCGGCGTGGATATCCTTCGCGACGCGAACCGGCGCCCCGTCGTTCGGCACGATCTCAAGCAGCTTCAAGGCCTCACGCGCGTCCTGCTCGGTGTAAAGCGGCAGCGCCGGCGTATGTTTCGTGATCTTGTGCCGATTGCGATAGTCGGCTTCTTCTTCCTGCAAACGCGCCGAGTCAGGCAAAAGTATTCGCGCCAGATCGGCGGTTCCGCGTGAGCAATAGACTGGTCCACGAAAACCGTGACGCACCAGCCGCGGCAGGTAACCGGTGTGATCGATGTGCGCGTGCGTCAGCAGCACCGCGTCAAGTGAAGCAGCATTGAAAGGAGGTTCTTCCCAATTGCGTTCCCGCAACTCGCGTCCGCCCTGGAACAGCCCGGAATCAATCAGCACGCGTCCGCGATCCGATTCGATCAGGTATTTCGAGCCGGTAACCGTCCCAGCCGCGCCCCAAAATGTAAGTGATGACATTGAGGAAGATGGTAGCCGAAGAGTGACCGCCAGAGAAACATGGCGCGTTCTCCCTTCTCCCCGTGGGAGAAGGGTTGGGGATGAGGGGCGAAGCTAGCGCTTCCACAAACTAAAGGAAATTTTCATTCCATCTCTCCAAACCTTGGAGAGATGGAATGAGGAAATGCTTTAAAGCATTAAGGCGACGCGCTGCCCCTCACCCAGCCCTCTCCCAAAGGGCGAGGGGAAAAGACTTTTTAAACTTTGCATCCGCTCGCATAACTCGGCGTCTCATTCCACCGGCTTGAATAAGAACCAACACGAGCCCTTTTCATGAACCCCCCGCTCGCTTATCATGCAACGCGATTAGAGTTCCGGGAGCATATCAATGAACATTTTATCCCTTCGCTTAACTTCTGTTCTTGTTTCTGTTTTTGCAGCAACGTGTCTCGTAATATCGCCAGTAGCGACGGCTGAACGCTCGTCAACATCAGCCACAACGTCCGCCGCGCAATACGGCGATCCCTACACCAATTTCCGCAACGTGCGTTATACAAACGCCGGATTGCTGAATGAGCGGGACGAGGTAAAACTCGGCACGCAACTGCATCGACAAGCGACGAAGAAGTTCCGTCTCACGGACGTCGGACTTGATCGCGTCGAAAGGGTTGGCCAGCGGCTCGCGCGTGCCAGTGTGCGGCCGAGCCTGCTTTACAAGTTCCACGTGATCGAGAGCCGTGAAATCAACGGTTTTGCTCTGCCGGGCGGCCACATTTACATCACCACCGGTCTGCTCAAGCTCGCGAACGACAACGAACTCGCTTCGGTGCTGGGACACGAGGTTGGTCACATCGCGGCGCGGCACAGCTTGAAGACTTTGAAGCGACGGCAGGAGTACAACGCGTTCGCGAAATCAGTCGGCGAGCTGACCGGCGTGGCCGGGGACATCGGCAGAGACCTGGGTGTGACCCTCACCCAAATATTCAACGAAGGCGTTCTAACTATTCACTCACGCGACGAAGAACGCGAGGCGGATTATCTCGGCGTGCGCACCATGGCGAAGGCGGGTTTCGATCCGCAGGGCATGGTCACGATGTTTCAGAAGCTGCAACGAGTGAAGGGACAAACGCCGGATCTGATCAGCAGCCTGCTTTCCGACCATCCCGACGTGCAGGAGCGAATCGATAACACTCGTTATGAGATTGCGAGGTTGAGGCGGTAAGACGATCCAAAGCCACGAGAGTCTTCTCAGTCACACCGGGCTTCAGCCCGGTGATGAGAGTCCCGTAAAATCATAAAAACCGTTTCAACGCTTTTCATATCGTTGACTCACTTCGACAACCCGAAGGGTTGTCAGAAAGTAGCCGGTGGTCGGAGTCCGCGGAGACCACCGGAAACGCGAGATTAATTTGGTCGCACCCCGGAGGGGTGCGAGATCTCTCGCTGTAAAGATCTTTTACATTGACCTTGTAATCTAGACTTCAGATTATGGGTTCAACCTTCTTCAGCCTGCACTATCACCTCGTCTTCTCGACCAAAGAACGACGACCTTTCATTAAGTCGGAATGGCAGCCACGACTTCATGCATACCTCGGCGGGATCATTAAAGGCATGAACGGCGTGCCCGAGATTGTCGGCGGAGTTGAGGATCATGTTCATATCCTGGCGAGTCTCAGGCCAGTGCATTGCATCGCAGATGTACTTCGCGACTTGAAGAAGGAATCGTCCACGTGGACTAAAGAGAATTTTGATCGCCGATTCAAATGGCAAGAGGGTTATGCGGCGTTCACCGTAAGCCCCACGGCGACCGACTCCGTGCGGCGCTACATTGCCACGCAGGAGGCGCATCATCGTGAATATTCATTTGTTGATGAATTGAGAGAGCTTCTCAACGCGGCCGGTATCAAATTTGACGAGAAGTACTTGTTGTCACGTCTGGCACCCCTTCGGGGTGCCGTCATGATTAACGACTTTTCCGGTGGTCTTCGCGGACTCCGACCACCGGCTACTTTCTGACAACCCTTCGGGTTGCGCCACCGGGCTAAAGCCCTGTGTGAATGAGAGCTGCTTTTCTTTGAGGCAAAGTGGCCATTCTAAGCTGCTAACGCGACAACCTTCTCCGCCGCGTCCTTCATTCCATTCGCCACCGTGAAGTTCATTCCTGACTCGCGAATGACGCGTTGGCCTTCTTCAACATTCGTGCCTTCGAGCCGTACGACGACAGGAATCTTCAGGTCCAAACTCTTTGCCGCGCCGACTACGCCGCGCGCCACCATGTCGCAACGCACAATGCCGCCGAAAATATTTACCAGCACGGCGCGGACGTGTTCGTCGGCGAGCAGAATTCTAAAAGCCGCTTCGACGCGTTCCTGCGATGCGCCGCCGCCGACGTCGAGAAAGTTTGCCGGCTCGCCGCCCGCGAGTTTAATGATGTCCATCGTGGCCATCGCCAGGCCCGCGCCATTAACCATGCAACCGATGTTACCGTCGAGCTTGATGTAGTTCAGATCAAACTTCGACGCTTCGATCTCCAGCGGTTCTTCTTCATTCAAGTCGCGCAGTTCTTTGTAGTCCGGGTGACGGAACATCGCGTTATCGTCGAAGTTGACCTTCGCGTCGAGCGCGATCAGCCGGTTGTCCTTCGTCAAAAGAAACGGATTGATTTCGAGGAGTGACGCGTCCATCGCTTCGGACGCGGTGTAGAGCGACTGCATGAACTTGGCGGCCGGTGAAACTAATTCAGCAGGCAGGCCGAGCGCGAAAGCCAGCTTCCTCGCTTGAAACGGTCGAAAGCCAACCGATGGATCGATCGTCTCTTTAAAGATCTGCTCAGGCGTTTTGGCCGCAACTTCTTCAATGTCCATACCGCCCGCGGCTGAAGCCATGAACACCGGCCGCCCGGTCGCCCGATCCAAAACGATGCCGAGATAGAACTCTCGATCGATCGGCAAGCCTTCCTCGATCAGAAGCACGCCCACCTCTCGGCCTTCCGGTCCGGTCTGGTGTGTCACGAGTTTCATGCCGAGCATTTTTTCCGCGATGTCGCGTGCTTCCTCGGGAGTCTTCGCCAGTTTGACGCCGCCGCCCTTCCCCCGGCCGCCCGCATGAATCTGTGCCTTTACGACGACGGGTGTCGTCGCCAGTTCCTGCGCCGCAGCAAACGCTTCATCAGCGGTGCGCGCAACAATCCCGCGCGGCACTGGCACACCGAATTTTTTTAGTAACTCTTTGCCCTGGTACTCGTGTATCTTCATCGCATTAAATTAAGGCAGTTCGGTCCAGCCGAACCGTCACCGTCGCTGTGTTCAAATTCGAGTTTGTAAAACCGAATGAGTTTACCGAGCCGCCGACCGGCTCGCAACCGAACCCGCTTCCAGATTCATCTGAGTGACTCGGAAACTGAAATGGACCGCCGTGCATTTTTAAGAGGAGCAGCCGTATCCGCTGTCGCTTTGCGTTTGGGCGCGGCGATGCCCCGCAGCGTCTCTGCGTCCGCGATCGCGGCGCCGGAATTTCCGGCAATGACGAATCATTTGCTGAACCAGGTGAATCTTGAGCGTGCGGAGTTGGGGCGGAAGTCGCTGAAGCTCGATTCGCTGGCTTGCGCGGTCGCGCAGAAGCACGCAACCGAGATGGCGCGAAACAATTTCCTCAGCCACTGGAGTATGGACGGCCGGAAGCCGTATCACCGCTATTCGTTCGCCGGCGGCGTGGAAGCAACACAGGAAAACGACGCCGCGGTTGACACCGGCACGCCCATAGCTTCGGCTGACGTCCCGATTCATTTGATGTCACTGCACAGATCCATGCACGACGAAGTAGCGCCCGATGACGGACATCGCAAGGCGATTCTTAATCCAATAAACACACACGTGGGCTTCGGTTACGCGGATTACGGTTTCTGTGTCCGACTATGCGAGTTGTACGTCGCACGCTATGTCTCGATCGATCCCTACGCTGTAACCGCTTCACCGCGCGACCGGGTCGTTTTGAGCGGGCGGCTTCTGGAACCGGCTTATTCGCTCGAGGGCATCGATGTTTTTTACGAACCGCTTCCCGTGCCGCCGGATATCGCGTGGCTTCGCATTCCGCGTCCCTACGGTTTACCCGACGAGCGGGAATCGCTGCTGCCGAAACTTGATCGAAACCATTTCTATGAAGACGGTTCCAAAGGATCGATCGAGCTGAAAAGTCGCGGCAGGTTTCAGGCTCCATTTCTGCTGAGTCGAAAGGAGCCCGGAATCTACACGGCCGTGGTGTGGATTGCGCGGTCAGCGAAGGAGGCGCCGTTTCCCGCGACGCAAGTATGCGTGCGCGCCGAATGACCGCGTTTTTCGTCGGTAGGGCACGCCTCAGGCGTGCTTTATCGCGAAACAAAGCACGCCGGAGGCGTGCGTACCGCCGGAGAGGAGAACCAATGAACGAGGTCATCGTTACATCTCTGGGCAATCTGCGAAATGAAGTGACGTATGGCGACTCACACTCGTTGATAACGGACGAGCCGGTCGCCGCCGGAGGCGAAGATGCCGGGCCGGATCCTTACACGCTTCTGCTCGGTGCCCTCGGCACTTGTATTTCCATGACCGTAACGCTTTACGCGCGCCGCAAAGCCTGGCCGGTGGAGCGCGTGACCGTGCGCCTGCGGCAACAAAGAATTCACGGCAAGGACTGCGCGGAATGTGAAGCGAAGCCCGAAGGCTACGTTCAGCGAATTGAGCGAAGCGTGACTATCGAAGGAAGTCTCACCGAAGAACAACAGGCGCGGCTTCAGGAGATTGCCCACAAGTGTCCCGTTCACAAGACTCTGACCTCGCCAATTATCATTACTGAGATGACCGCATGAAAAAGTTTGCCGCCATTGTGCTGCTTGCGCTTGCCTCCGCATCGTTCGTCGCCGCGCAAGCCCCATTAAATAGACGCGCGCTCGCCACTCAAGTCCGCACCGAGTTCCTGCACGCCTGGAACGGCTATAAGAAACATTGTTGGGGACACGACGAGCTAAAGCCGATCAGCAAGACTTGTCATGACTGGTACGGCACTTCGCTCTTGATGACACCAGTGGACTCGCTCGACACGCTGATCCTGATGGATCTGAACTCCGAAGCGAAGACGACCCGCGAATACATCGCCACTCACCTCTCGTTCGACAAAGACATTTACGTCCAGAACTTCGAGATCACGATTCGCCTTTTGGGTGGATTGCTTACCGGTTATGAAATGACCGGCGACAAGCGCTTGCTAAAACTCGCGGACGATTTGGGCACTCGACTGCTGCCGGTATTCGAATCCCCCACGGGCCTGCCCTATCGCTACGTGAATCTGAAAACCGGGAAGATTCGCGGCAATGTTTCCAATCCTGCGGAAACCGGCACGCTCTTGATCGAATTCGGCACTTTGGCCAAGCACACCGGCAAACGAATTTACTTCGACAAGGCCAAGCGCGCACTGGTCGAAACTTACAATCGCCGCTCATCGATTGGCCTGGTGGGCACATGGATCAATGTCGAGACCGGACAATGGACCAATACCGACAGCCACATCAGCGGCGCGATCGACAGCTACTACGAATATCTTTTGAAGTGCGCAATTCTTTTTAATGACAGCGATTGCCGGCGCATGTGGAACGACAGCAGTGCGGCAATTAACAAGTACCTGGCTGATGAAGTTCGTCCAAGTACGAGTACGATTCTCGGACCGCCGATTAAAGAATTGTGGTACGGACATGCCGACATGAAGTCCGGCAAGAGAACAGCGACGACTTACGGCGCCCTCGATGCTTTTTTTCCGGCAGTGCTGATGCTTTCTGGCGACATCAAGCGCGCCGATCGCCTCCAGAATTCGTCATTTGTGATGTGGTTCAAGCATCACATTGAGCCCGAAAAAATCGATTATCAAACGATGCAAGTGACTTCTCCTGCATACCATTTGCGCCCTGAAATAGTTGAATCGACGTATTACCTTCATCAACACTATCACCGGGGCAGGCGGAATCATGTAAGCCGGAAGCTCGCTGATTATTACCAGTCGATGGCTGCGGCAATGTGGGAAGACTTCATGAAGCACTGCCGCACGGACGAAGCCTATGCCGCGCTGAAGAGCGTCGTCACGAAAGAGAAAAACGACTCGATGCAGAGTTTTGTGTTCGCGGAAACCTTCAAGTATTTCTATCTGCTGTTTGCTCCACGTACGACATTGAACTTTGATAGAGTGATCTTCAATACCGAAGCTCATCCGGTGCGCAGAAAGTGATTTCGGAATTTCGTACCTTGCGTTTTCTCCCTCTCCGCATGCGGAGAGGGGGTTAGGGGGAGAGGACGGCGCGCGAACCCCACCCCCAGCCCCTCCCCGCACGCGGGGAGGGAGGAGTTTTTCCAGGCATGTCTCAGTCAGACGATAATCGTCAGAAGCTCATCGCCATTCTCCAACTCGCGTACTCCGGCGAGTTGGCAGCAGCGTACGCCTATCGCGGTCACTGGCATTCCGTCAGCGCCGCTGATGAGCGCGAATCGATTCGCACAATTGAAGAAGATGAATGGCGGCACCGGAAACTCGTCGGCGAAATGCTAGCTGCCCTCGGCAGCGCGCCCAATAAAAGACGCGAGACACGAGCGACAATCATCGGCCGCACGCTGGGATTTCTTTGTCACGTTTCGGGGTGGCTGGCACCGATGTACGGCGCGGGCAAACTCGAGAGCCGGAACATCGTCGAGTACGAAACCGCGGCGCGTTATGCGCGGGACTCCGGTCAAACCGAACTGATCGATTGCCTGCTCGAGATGGCCGAAGTCGAGTGGGATCACGAAAAGTATTTTCGGTCGCAGGTGCTGCGTCACGCGCTCGGGCGGCGTTTACCGATTTGGCCTGAGCCACCAGCGAAAGAATCGATTCGACAATCGTTCGAACGAGAACGAGGCTCCTGGAGTGCGGCGGCTTGATGCCGCTTTTGGGGCGGTCGATAACAAAAGCGCTATCAAGCCAGCGCACTTTAAATTTTCCAGCCATCTTGATCGCATGAAGATCCAACAATCAAAAAGCACGCTTACCGCGGGAGCAACCCTGTTCCTGCTCTTCTTCAGTCTGCCGGCCTTCGCACAACAACCAACCTTCTCACGCGACGCCTTGATTTCGGCCGCGCGTGAAATCATGACCACCACGCGCTACTGCGCTTTGATTACCACGGGCCGCAATGGTCGCACTCACGCGCGAACAATGGACGCTTTCACTCCCGAAGAAGACATGACTGTTTGGCTGGCAACCAATCCACGCAGCCGCAAAGTCGCCGAAATCCGCCGCCACCCGAAAGTGACGCTTTATTACTTCGATCGTGAGAGTGCGGCTTACGTCACGGTTTACGGAACCGCGCGCCTGGTAAGCGACCAAACCGAAAAAGCCAAACGATGGAAAGACGACTGGAAGGCTTTCTATCCCGATCGCGACAAGAGTTACCTGCTCATCAAAGTCACACCGGAACGGCTCGAAGTTGTGAACATCAACAAGGGAGTTGTCGGCACTTCGCCCACGTGGCAACCACTGTCCGTTGATTTCCGGCGGCATTGACTCTGCTATGCTTTTCCCGTAAAAAGCGCCTGCGCAAACGCCTTGCCCGCGCCCTTTCGCTCTATCGATCTTCTCTGGGAGAAAGAATTATGCCCCGACAACGTTCACGCAGTTTCTTCATTTCGATTCTAATCGCCGTCAGCATCGCCGCTTTGTCGCTCTCCGGTTGCAGCAAAGGCGGCGGCGGTAACAATCTGCACGTTAAGTCACCGGCGGCCGGCGAAAAGGATCTCGCCGTCAAATCCGCTTACACGTTCGCGGTCACCAAGTCATTCACGGACATCAATCAGAAAATCACCACCGCCGTCGTCTACAACGTCTTTACGGCGAATTACGATCTCGACTCGGCTAATTTCGGAATGACCCTCGAAAAGCCGATGGCCTCGGACGAAAACATGCGCGTTGTCTTCAGCCTGGTCGGCGAAGAAGGCACGAAGGATCCCACGGCGCTTAAAACCGGCACCTACTCAGCTAAAGCCGACAAGTACATGAAAGTCGAAACGGTCGGCATCGTGACGCGCAAAGGCAACGCTGACACAAAAACCTGGTTCGACCGCAGCAGTCTGAACGGACAAGTCACGCTCACGTCGGTCACGGACGATTCAATCTCCGGCGACATCGATGTGACGGCCGGCGACAGCACGATCAAAGGTTCGTTCACGGCAAAGATTCTGAAGCGGAAGTAATTTGGAGTGCGGCGGTAACTCCCTCTCCCTTTGGGAGAGGGCTGGGGTGAGGGAGCAAGTTTAGCGGCAGAGTAAGAGAAAAGTGTTTCTTATCCCCCGCGCTAATCCCTCACCCTAACCCTCTCCCACAGGGAGGGAACAGAATACGAAAGCGCCTTCGAGCCGGCGCGCTCCAGTCACAAAAGCGATGGCGATTTCTGCGGCCCTCGTTTACAATCGGCGCATGACCGAGGTCGCGGCCGTTACCGAACGGCGCCAGACAGTCAGCGAAGAGATCGCCAACAGTATCAGCCATGGAATTGGTCTGCTGCTCGCGATCGCCGCGGCGCCGTTTTTAATCCTGACCGCCGCGCGCGCGGGCAGCATTTGGAACATCGTCGGCGTCAGCGTCTTCGCGACTTCGATGATGCTGCTTTACCTCGCTTCGACGCTCTATCACGCAATTCCCTACGATCGCGCCAAGCGCGTTTTCCGCCTCCTCGATCACGGGGCGATCTTCATTTTGATTGCGGGCACCTACACGCCATTCACGCTGGGAGTGATGCGCGGACCATGGGGCTGGACCTTGTTTGGACTCGTCTGGTCGCTGGCGGTTTTCGGGTTAACCATGAAAGCCATCTTCGGCACGCAGCATCGCTGGCTGACTGTTCCGCTTTACCTGTTGATGGGCTGGCTCGCGGTGATTGCCGCGCCGCATATTCTTTTCACCATGCCGTGGGCGGCGCTGTTTTGGATAGTGGCGGGCGGTCTGGCCTACACCGCCGGCACGATCTGCTTCAGAATGCACTCAATTCGCTATAGCCATTTCGCCTGGCATCTTTTTGTGCTTGCCGGCACTACCTGTCACTTCTTTGCGGTGCTCTGGTACTCGGCCTAAGGCCGGTGATATCATCCCGCCACGAAAATGTTCCAAGGTTGGATTCATTTGAGACCTCTCGACGACCGCGTCAACCTCTTCGCGGACTAGTACCCATCCATCAACATCTCGTTTGAAACGGCACTTCCCGAAAGTGTCAAACCCGAGGCTTTCACTTCAAGGAGTAAAGAGATGATGGAAACCGCATTAGCTGTAAAACGACCTGAGATCAAAACCGAACTGCCGGGTCCCAAGGGGCGAAAGATTATCGCCGCCGATGCGCGCTACGTGAATCCAGCGTATCCGCGTCCTGACTTTAAGCTTGTCGCCGAACGCGCCCAGGGCGTGTGGGTCGAAGACGTTGACGGCAACGTTTTTCTCGATTGCAACGCCGGCGTGGCCGTGTGCTCAACCGGACATTGCCATCCGGAAGTCGTCAAAGCGATTCAGGATCAAGCCGCGCAACTGATCCACATCTGCGGCACGGATTATTACTATCAATTGATGCCTGACCTGGCTGAGGCTTTGGACGCCATCACGCCGGTGCCTAGTCCGACCCGCACTCATTTTGCCAACAGCGGAACTGAGGCGGTCGAGACCGCTTTGAAGCTGGCCATGCATGCGACCGGACGCGAGAAATTCATCGCGTTCTTTGGCAGCTTTCACGGACGCACGTTGGGCTCGCTGTCGCTTACTTCGTCAAAGGCGGCGCAACGATCTGGTTTCAAACGGCAAGCGCTCGACGTCGTACACGTGCCTTATCCGAACGACTATCGCAATCCCTTCAGTGCTGAAGATTGCGGCACCGGCGGCGCGGCGCAAGGGGCGCTTAATTGGATCGAAAATCGTCTCTTCAAAACGACGACGCCGCCTGAAGAAGTGGCCGCGATCGTGGTCGAGCCGATTCAGGGTGAAGGCGGTTATGTACCGGCGCCGAAGGGTTTTCTGCAAGGCCTGCGGCGGATTTGCGATGAACACGGAATCCTTCTCATCTTTGACGAAGTGCAAAGCGGCATGGGCCGCACCGGCAAAATGTTCGCTTGCGAGCACGACGATGTGCGGCCGGATGTCATCTGCATCGCGAAAGGCATCGCTTCCGGGTTGCCGCTCGGCGCGTGCGTCGCGCGCGCAGACTTGATGGATTGGCAAAAGGGCGCGCATGCCTCGACGTTCGGCGGAAATCCGGTGGCTATTGCGGCGGCGATGAAGACGATTGAATTGCTTGAGCGTGAGCTGGTCGCGAATGCAGCGGAAGTCGGCGATTACCTGAAACGCGGTTTAAAAAAGCTGATGGCAAAGCACGAGTGCATCGGTGACGTGCGTGGCAAAGGCTTCATGCTCGGCGTTGAGTTCGTTAAAGACAAAACCAGCCGCACCCCCGATCCGGATTTACGCGATCGCGTTGAGATGGCCGTATTCGAACGTGGATTGATTCTGTTGGGCTGCGGCGCCAACACGATTCGCTGGTCACCGCCGTTGATCTTAACGAAAGAGCATGTCGACGTAGCATTGGAGATCTTTGATGACGCTATTAAGGCGTCGGTCTAGGCCGATCTAGGTACGCACGCCCCCGGCGTGCAGCTGTTTAAAGTCGGGCTACTGCCCGACAAGAGGCGGGCGGTAGCCCGCCTCTAAACTTCCAATGGAGAGAACTCGGTAAATGTTCGAAGGTAAAGTCATCTCAATCAACATCACACCGCAGGCCGAAGCGCCCATGCAATCGGTCGATGAAGTCCGGGCCATTCCCGGTCGCGGACTGGAAGGCGATCGCTATTTTGATAACAAGGGCCGCGCGCCTGAAGTTAAGCGCGAATTGACGCTGATCGAGGCTGAAGCCATTGAAGCGTTTAAAAGCGAACTCAACGTTGATTACGGCTTGGGCGACAGCCGCCGCAACGTGGTCACGCGCGGGGTGCCACTTAATCATCTGGTCGGAAAGGAATTCTGGGTCGGCGAGGTGAAAGCGCGCGGCATTATGCTGTGTGAGCCGTGCGCGCATCTGCAAAAGCTCACCGTCAAACAGGTCCTGCCGGGGCTGATTCATCGCGCCGGTTTGCGCGCCCAGATTTTGTCGGAAGGTACCATTCGCGTGGGCGCGACGGTCAAAGAAGCCCGACCGTAAGGCTGTCATGGTCCGTAGTCAGTTGTCAGTTGTCAGTTGTCAGTTGTTGTACGACCGTTAGTACTTTGTACTTCGTGCTTGGTTCTTTGATTCCTTGACCCAGACCCGTCTCAATTTAACAGCGCTCTGGGACGACACATCAAAGTACAAAGACCTAAGCACAAAGAACTGAGAAACAACTGACAAATGACAACTGACAGTTAGAGCCGATACCTGACTCGCTTCCTTAACTCCGCATCTTCCACTTCGATATTCTGAAGCCGCATCATCACGTCGGCATTCAAATCCCAGCCGGCGCGTTCGCCGGATTGCAGCTTCACCGTCCCGGCCGCCGCAATCATTGCCGCGTTGTCAGTCGAAAGGTGCGGCGAAGGAAAGTAGACGGGCACTCCTAATCGCCCGGCCGCTTCGCTGCACGCTTCACGCAAAGCACGATTGCACGCCACGCCACCGGCAACAATTAAAGTTTTGGGCCGATACTCTTCCGCCACTCTCTCCATCGTCGAAACCAGTGAACGAATCACCGTGCTTTGAAAACTCGCGGCGAGATCTTTGATCCCTTGTGAAGGTTCGCCGCCGTTGCTCACGGGTTGCAGACCCGATTCACGCACGTATTTTTGCACGGCCGTCTTCAATCCGCTGAAGCTGAAATCAGGACGATTGTCACCCATCCGCGGAATCGCGAACTTCACCGCTTTCGGATTCCCTTCTCTCGCGAGCCGTTCGATGATGGGACCTCCGGGATAACCCAGCCCGAGCAGCTTCGCGACCTTGTCGAATGCTTCCCCGGCAGCGTCGTCGCGTGTGCGCCCAACCACTTTGTATTTGCCGGGTTCGGGAACAAAGAAAACATTCGTGTGCCCGCCAGAAACAATCAGCGCGAGGGCGGGATGTTCCACCGGCGGGTTTTCGAAGCAGACCGAGTAGATGTGCCCTTCGATGTGATTAACGCCAACCAGAGGTTTGTTCAGCGCGTAAGCCATCGCCTTCGCGTACGAGACACCGACCAGCAGCGACCCGATCAACCCTGGCCCGTGAGTCACGGCGATTCCGTCAAGCTGTTGTCGCGTCACATTCGCACGCGAAAGAGCTTCTTCGACGATCGGCACGATCTTGTCGAGGTGCTCGCGTGAAGCCAGTTCCGGCACGACTCCGCCAAACCGTTCGTGCGTCTTGATCTGCGAGGCAATTACAGATGAAGCGATCTCGTGGCCGTCGCGGATTACCGCAGCGGCAGTTTCATCGCAGGAAGTTTCAATTCCGAGGACTAGCATCTTCGTTGTCCGTGGTCCGTGGTCCGTGGTCAGTTGTCAGTTGACCGTGGTCAGTTGTCAGTTGTCAGTTGTCAGTTGCAACGATAACGTTCGGCGTCTCTCTCGGCAATCTTAGAGGATCGGCGAAGTATTCTTCGTTCCGCAGGAACGAAATATTTATAGAATCTGAGCCCCTGTGAACTTACGAGCCCATTTATGGGCGACCGACTTATTGCGCTCCTCCGGAGCTTCGGGCTGTGTTGGCGGTCGTGGCTATAAACATTTCGCCGCTACGCGGCTGGCTTGTAGAAGCTTAAGACCGAATCTCCCTGTTTCAATGTGCGAAAGCGACGCAACGTTCCAAAGGCTTCCGGCAATTCTTTTTTCTTGTGATGTTCGACAATCACAACGGCGTCCTCAGTTAAGAGTTGCCCTCCTGTATCTGAAATCAGGTTCACGATCTCGTAACTTTCCGCATATGGCGGATCGTAGAAGATCATGTCGAAAGGCTCTCGTTCCTTTTTCGCGTGGCGTCGCACAAAATCGGACGCATCCGCACTTACGATTTCGAACTCCTCCGCGTCGATGCCGAGGGTGCTCGTGTTCGCTTCAATCAACGCACACATCTTTCGTGACTTATCGACGAACGTCACGTGTTCAGCTCCACGTGACAACGCCTCAATTCCGACCGCGCCGGTACCAGCGCACAGGTCGAGAAAACGCACGCCCTCAATGCGCGGCGCGAGCACATTGAACAGAGTCTCGCGTAAACGATCTGACGTCGGCCGCGTTTGCGCAGACGGCGGACTCTTTAACTGACGTCCTCGATATTTACCTGCAATGATTCGCATGAAGATTCTGGACGGATATACCTTCGCGCTTCGCGCTCAATGCGGACAAGGATGTCCGCGGTCCCAGCTCAGCCAACCGCTGCCAGCTTCAAACGCGCGTCTTCCTGGACTCGCTTTATCAACTGAACGGTTTCGCGTGAAGCGCTACGCTGGGTCGCATAATAATCAGCTTCCTTACGTGCAGCTTGCAGAATCTCGAGGTCGCGCACCAGGTTGGCGATGCGGAACTCGGGCAAGCCCGCCTGGCGGGTGCCCATGATTTCGCCCGGGCCGCGGATCTCTAAATCCTTCTCCGCAATTTTGAACCCATCGTTGGTCTCTTCCATGATGCCCAGCCGCTCACGCGCCACTTCAGTTCGTTTGTCTGAAGCGAGCAGCACGCAGTAACTCTGTTCCGCGCCGCGACCAACGCGTCCGCGCAACTGGTGAAGCTGCGACAAGCCAAACCGTTCGGCGTGCTCGATCACCATCACTGACGCGTTCGGCACATCGACGCCGACTTCGATGACTGTCGTGGATACCAGAATCTGAATTTCGCCACTACCAAACCCGCGCATTACTTTCTCTTTTTCTTCCGGCTTCATGCGGCCGTGCAGCAAACCGACCGAGAATTTTGTGAAGACTTGATCGCGCAGGTATTCGAAGCGCCGCGTCGCGTCGCGCAGATCGAGCTTTTCCGATTCTTCGACGAGTGGATAGACGACGTACACTTGCCGGCCTGAGCGCAGCTCCTGCGTCAACAGTCGCTTCACATCCTTTCGATCGTCGGCGTTGTCCGCGAACACTTTGGTCACAATCGGCGTACGGCCGGGCGGCATTTCATCGATGATCGAAACATCGAGATCGCCGTACACAGTCATCGCCAGCGAACGCGGAATCGGCGTCGCCGTCATGACGAGGACGTCCGGGTTCAAGCCACGCTCACGCAGCTCGGCGCGTTGCATGACCCCGAAGCGATGCTGCTCGTCAATGACCGCCAGTCCGAAGTTCTTGAACCGGACGTTTTCCTGAATCAGCGCGTGCGTGCCAATGCAGGCGTGAACCTCACCCGCCGCAATGGCCGCGTGCAGTCCGCGTTTCTCGGCGGTTTTTAGCGAGCCAACGAGGACCTCAATGCGGTAAGGCGACTTCGCCAGGATGCGTTTGATATTCCGCGCGTGCTGTTCAGCCAGAATTTCAGTCGGCACCATGAGCGCGGTTTGATAGCCATTCTCCATCGCCGTCAACATCGAAATCAGCGCGACGATTGTCTTGCCGCTGCCGACGTCGCCTTGCAGCAGGCGATTCATCGGCGCGTCGGATTTCATGTCGCGGAAAATTTCTTTAACGACTTTCCGTTGCGCCTCGGTGAGAGTGAACGGCAGGACCGACTTGATGCGACGCTTGATCGCGTCGTCGATTTTGATCGTGCCGGCTTTGCTTTCTTTTGTTCGATGTCCGCGTTTTACCGACAACGCGAGTGAAAGCCAAAACAGCTCCTCAAATATCAGTCGATGGTGGGCCGGGCTGCGCGCTCGCTCGTACTCATCCAGCGATGCTTCGCCCGGTGGAAAATGAATTTGCCGCAGGGCCTGGGCGCGGCCGATTAGCTTCTGACGCTCGCGCAAATCGCCGGGCAGATTTTCCTGGATTGCGTCGTCGGGAAGTTCGGCAAGCACGCGATAAATAATTTCGCGCAACTGCTTGGGACGGACGTCGCCGATTTTCCGGTAAACGGGGACGCAACGGCCGACATGAATGGCTGAGAGCAGCGGATCGCCGTCTCCCTCGTCGCTTGAAATAACCTCAAGCTCGTCGGGTTTGTGCACTTTCAGACAAAACATCCCTAGTTTATCGAGCTGCCATTTTCCGAACGCGATAAAGCGTGTTCCGCGAACGAACCTCTTCGTGTAGAACTCGACAATCTGTTTGGCGCGACCGCCGGAGATAAACCATTCGATCAAGACCTGAGGTCCGGTATTGTTCTGATCACTCGCGGAAACTGAGAAAATAAAACGCGAACGGCCAATGTAACGGGGTTTTGCGATCCGCACTGTCAGATCGAGCGACGCTTCCTGCTCGTTCCGCAGATCACGAACCTCAACCATGCTCGAACGATCTTCATGACGCGTTGGCAGATAGTGAAGCAGGTCGGCAACAGTGACTGAGTTGATGTCTTTTCCGCGCGAAAGTTCGGCGAGGCCGAGCGCAAGGTTTCGCGCTCCCTGCGAACCAAGCCGGGCAATGCCTGGCGGCAAATCTAGTATGCGTGTGTCGATGGAGATAGAAGATCTGAGCGCCATCGGGCGCGATCATAGCACAGGGGTCTTGCCACTATTGGCGCATGAAAAACGCCCGTTGTATTGCTTTGAGATCCTTTGCGCCTTCGCGTCTTTGCGTGAATTGTGCGCGTGGAAAAAAGTCGTTTCACGCAAAGGCGCCAAGCTCGCTAAGATACGCAAAGCAGAAAACCCTGCGTCACGCTTCGATTAATAAGCAGCGAGTATGAGGCTGGTAAAGACAGACTTCAGGCCGGCTTCGCGCAGTGCTGCTCGAAAGCATTGATCAATTCTGAAGAGATGTCGGCGGGCCCCTTTCCTTCGATTTGCCAACGCTCCATCATGTAAACCAACTTACCGTCTTTCAGAAGTCCAATCGACGGTGACGAGGGCGCATAACCGGTAAAGTAGCTGCGCGCTCTGGCGGTAGCCTCGACGTCGCCGCCGGCGAAAACTGTCGCCACTCGATCAGGTCGCACTTCATGTTTCAACGCCTGCGCGACACCGGGCCGTGCTTTACCCGCGGCACATCCGCAGATCGAGTTAACTACGATCATCAGCGTGCCTGCCGATTGCTGGACTGCTGCATCAACCGCTTCGGACGTTCGCAACTCTTCAACGCCAAGCCGCGTCAGTTCTTCCCGGAATGGCTTAATAAACTCTTCTGGATATTGCATTATTAGTTCTCCTTGAAACCTATTCTAGTTCATTTATGGAAATCTTACGCGGCGCGTCGCCATCACCGGTCATTGAAATGGTAAAAGCCGAGGGCGGTAATGGATATCTGCCCATTCGTTCAGCCCATTCGATGATTGTTACCGCCTCTTCATCTGAAAGCAGTTCGTCGAGATCAACCGCGTGCGCGGCTGACGCGCCTTCATCAAGGCGATAAAGATCGATGTGATAGAGCAGCAGTCGCCCCTGGTACGGATTGACGAGGGTGAACGAAGGACTGCTGACGTCGTCTTCATCAACGTCGAGCGCTTGGGCGATCCCTTTGACGAACACAGTTTTCCCTGCGCCCAGCGAGCCGTTCAGCAGCAGAATCTCTCCGCCGCGAAGTTGCTCGCCAAGGCGCACACCGAGATCAAATGTCTCTTGTTCGTTGTTTGAAACGAACTCGCCGGTTGGAATCGAGTGAGTCGCGGCCGTCATCACGGTTGTTCTCCCCGCGGATCGATAGAACAGATCGCAGCGCTCAGATGTTCACGAATGTCTGATGCGACCATGCAGCGCATGCCGAGTTCGCGCGCGGCTAAATCGCCGGCGAGGCCGCTGACATAAAGCGCTGCGATCACCGTATCGAGCCCACTTACTCTCTCACTCTTAGCCTGCGCCAGAAATCCCGCGATGACGCCAGTGAGAATGTCCCCAGCGCCTGCCGTCCCCAAGCCCGCGTTGCCGGTTGAGTTCACGAAAACGCGGCCATCGGGAGCAGCGACGAATGACCGGCCACCTTTCAGCAGAAGGATCACTTCGTGTTGAGACGCGAATTTGCGCGCCGCCGCGATTCGATCTTGCAAGGCGCTCTTGTCGGACGTTCCCATCAACCGCAGCATCTCGCCTGGATGCGGTGTCAAGACAATCGGCAGTTCTGGCGAACCGCGCAAGTCGTCCGGCCAGGGAGAGAGACAATTCAAACCGTCAGCATCTACCACCACCGGCGTCCGTCTGTTCTCGACGACGCGACGAACGAACTTTCGCGTGCGCTCATCTTCAGACGAAAGCCCGGGTCCGATCGCGATGACGTCGGCTTTCTCGCTGAACTTGGAAAAGAAATCGAAGGCTTCATCGCTAACTGCGCCTCGATCCGTTTCAGCCAACGCGGCAGTCATGACTTCCGGCATGACCTGTGTCGCGACGACTGCCTGAGCAGACGCGGGCGTCGCCACCGTCACAAGCCCGGCGCCGGAACGCATTGCGGCATTCGCACATAACGCCGCAGCGCCGGTAAAGCCGCGCGCTCCGGCAACGATGAGGGCGTGACCGTGAGTGTTCTTGTAAGAGTTCGGGGTGTAGCGCGTTTCAACCAGCCAACGTCGCGCGTCGGCTTCTTCGCTGAGAAAGAGATCGGTCGGTACCTTGGAGATGAGCTCGGCCGGCGAGCCGATATCGGCCACGATGAGCCGACCGTTATAGTTCGAAGCGGGCGGAAGAACGTTCGCAATCTTCGGAGCCGTCATCGTGACGGTGATGTCCGCATGAACAGCTTCACCAATCGGGTCTGGCAAGTCGGAATTCAATCCGGACGGCACATCGATTGAAACCACCAGCGTGTTAGCGTTCGCGAGACCTCGCAACGCGTTCACGCGTCGCACGGCTTCAGCATGAACTCCCTGAAGCGGGCGCGTCAGACCCGTACCGAACAGAGCATCTACGATTACATCCGGCGATTCACTTAACTTCTCCTTAACCGCACTTCCGCAATCATCATCGTTCGCACATTCGATCAATCGGACCACGCCCTTCGCGGGTGAACTGTCCTGGGCCAGGCTCGCTAAGGCTTCGAAGTTAGTCCGCGCGTCCCCTTTTGTGTCCGCGATGCTACCGAACAGAATCGTAGTCACGTTCGCGCCCGCGTGCGCCAGCAGCCTCGCGGCCGCCGCACCGTCTCCGCCGTTGTTGCCTCGGCCACACAATACCAGGACTGAACGGTTAGCGATTTCGGATGACGCCGAGGCGATCACTCGCGCGGTCGCAGCGGCAGCGTTCTCCATCAAGACAAGCGAAGGAATGCCGTAACGCTCGGTCGTTACGCGGTCGAGTTCGCGCATCGGCGCTGAACTGAGGACGGGTTGCACGCGGCGATGATAAGGAGAAGGTTAGAGAAGGGTCAATCAACCTGAGCATTCGCAGTCAGCAAGGGGGGCTACCCCGCTAATCGAGAACGAAACAAGGGTGGGGTAAACCACCCTTCCTAACTGCGCTCCAAAAAAACAAAACGAGCGGCCAGGGTTTCCCCGCCGCTTGCCGCTGCACCAACCGATCCGTCTTTCCGGGATGTCTGACTAAAGAAACAATGCCTAATTTTCTCCAGAATTTTTTTCGGTCACGCGCCGTTTCCTTGGCGGATCGGTCGGTCAGACTGAAAAAAAGCTTTCACGTTGACCGAATTGACCGATCCCGCTAAAGCCTAAATTCTACGAAAACCGCCCAAAATCGCACTTTCGGTCATGGCACGCGCCTTGGTTTAGAGCCTGCTGCGGGAATTCTGCATTCCGCGAGTGGAAGACGAAAAAAAGCGGAAAGACCCCTGAAAATGAGACACACAAACCTACTACCGATTACCTGGCGCTCACTGACAGCGGCGACGATTGCCGTTTCCCTCTTGCTGGGCATTCTGGTGAGCGACAAAGCCCAGGCGCAGGTTAACGAACCAGCGGCTCCAACCGCTCTCGCGCGATACACCCGGGACATTACTGCCGCCGCCGAACAAGGCAAATTCGATTCGTTTGGCGACCAGTCTAAAGAGACCAGCCGCGCGCTGGCGATTCTGGCCGAGCAAAACAATCCTGTCCTGCTGACCGACTCGCAGGCTGAGCGTAACGTCGTCATCGCCGGAGTAGCCCGTCAGATCGTTCGGGGACAAGGACCGGAAGAATTGATGGGCCGTCGCGTGTTGAAACTCGACCTGGACAAGCTGTTCCACGATACAAAGAATGCCGAACAACTGAAGACCACACTTACAGCAGTTCTCTCCGAAATCGAAAATTCAAATACCAAAGTCATTGTCGTTATTGATCCCATTCACACCCTCGTCGGAACGTCGTCCGCGTTTGACGCGACCGTCTCCGAATTCGTGCGCGAAGCGATCGCGGCCGGCAAGTTCCAGTGCATCGGCGCTTCAACCCAGGGCACATTCGAAGAGGCGATAGCCGGCGACAAGAAGTTGGCGTCGCTGTTTACCGCGATCGAAATCACGGAAACGACCGCCGTTAGCGAAACGCAAACTGAAGAGGCTAACGTCGAGACCGCCGACACGGAAGAGTTCACCGGCGAAAAACTCTCGGATGAGTTGCGCCAGGTGATTGAAGCCCCCGGCGCACCGGCCACCGTAAAAGTCATTCTTCAAGTCAGCGACCTTAACAACCCCGAACTTCGCTCCAAGCTCGCGCAGTGGGGTGTTACGGTCAACGGCGAAATCGCTCGCTTCAAGACACTGACCGTTGAAGTTCCCACGGGCGCGGTTTCAGAGCTCGCCACTAAGGAGTGGGCAAAGTATGTGTCGCTCGACCGTCCGCTGACAGGCCTTGGTCACATTGAGACCACGATCGGCGAAACCGCGATGCTCGCTCAAACGGGCAATAGCGGTCTTGATGGTACGGGCATTGGCATTGCGGTGTTGGATTCCGGCATTTCTTCGAGTCACGCCAGCATCGCGGGCCGAATCGTCCACAGCCTTGATTTCACCGGCGAAGGCGATACTCATGACGACTATGGGCATGGCACCTACGTCGCTTCCATGATCGTTAGGCAGAACGGAACCTATGGTGGCGTGGCCGGTGGCGCCAAGCTGCTCGATTACCGTGTCCTGAACTCGCGCGGCACCGGTTCGACATCAGCCCTGCTGAACGCCCTGAACGCTGTCCTTCAATACAGAACGCAGCACAACATCCGCGTTGTGAATCTGAGTTTGGGCTCAGTAGCCGTGGATTCGTACAAAAACGACCCGGTGTGTCGCGCGGTCCGCCGCTTGGTTAACGCGGGCATCGTTGTAGTCGCCGCGGCCGGAAATGATGGCAAAGATAACGATCACGCGAAGCTTTACGGCCGGATTCATTCGCCCGGCAACGAACCGTCGGCGATTACGGTCGGCGCGTCAAACACTTTCGGCACCAACCGGCGCAGCGATGACATCGTCACCACCTACAGTTCAAGAGGACCCACGCGCAGCTATTGGACGGAATGGAATGGCCGCCGGCATTACGACAACTTAATGAAGCCCGACCTCGTTGCCCCCGGCAACAAGATCATCGGCTCAGCCGCCGCATCCAACCGGATGGTCTCGGATAACCCGGCACTCTGCGTCTCGCAGTGTTCTACGGACTCCGGAACCATGCGCATGAGCGGTTCTTCGGTTTCCACTCCGCTCGTTGCCGGCGCGGCTGCCGTCCTGCTCGAAGCCAACCCGAAGCTGACGCCGAACATGGTGAAGATGATCCTCATGTACACGGCGCAATCGTTGAAGGGTTACAACATGCTGGAGCAGGGCGCAGGCCAATTGAACCTCGAAGGTGCGGTGCGGCTGGCTAAGCTGGTTCGGACAGATTTGACCTCTACTACCTCGGTCGGCACGTCCCTGCTGACCTCAGCGGCGCCGACACCCACGACTACCATCGCGTCTGAGACGTTCACCTGGGCGCAGGGCGTGATCTTTAATCACAACTGGGCACGGGGTTCAGCGCTGATTACGAAGTACCAGAAAGTTTACGGCCTGGGCGTGCTGCTGAGTGACGGCGTGCTGCTCTCAGATGGTGTGCTGTTGAGCGATAACACAAAGCTTTCAAGTGGCGTGCTGCTCAGTGACAACATCATGGTGAGCAAGGGCGTTCTGCTCAGTGACGGCTTAGTCCTAATGACGAACGGCGTCCTCCTCAGTGACGGCGTCCTGCTTAGCGACGGAGTCCTGATTGGCGACGGCGTTCTGATTAGCGATGGCGTTCTCCTGGCAGATGGCGTGTTGATTAGCGACGGCGTGCTAATCGCAGACAGCTTGCTCAGCATCCGTGGTGTACTGGTGGCTGATGTTGCGCCCAATTTCGGCGGCGACAACACCAGCTGCATGACCGCGGAATAACTGCCGCGAACAGCGCTGGACCTCAAGGCTCCACTTCGGTGGAGCCTTTTTTTTTGGCTCGTTAAGTCTTTAAACGGAGAGTGCGAAGACCGCGATTAATGACGGCGGCTGCTTCCGGAACACGCCACAGCCACGCAAGAGCAAAGTAGGTGAGGCCGTACGGCACAAGCACCAGTGACGCAACAATGGCCGGATGCCGCGTGCCGATGAGAAGCTTGAGGCCCCACGCGAGCGCCGCGCCGCCGGTGGCCGCGACCCAGAGCTTCACCATGTATGCGGCGGACAGCCCGGTGCGGCCGATTCTCTTGTTTAGAGTTCGACGCAGTAAAACAAATTCAATCCAGCCCACCAGTCCGGACGAAGTAGTCAGTCCGGCGGCTCCCCATTTAGGATCGATGCCCAACAATGGCGGGACGTGAATCGCGACTACATAGCCGAGAGCCATTCCGAGGGTTACGCGCAGGATAGCGAAGCGCAGGGGCGTGCGAGTGTCGTGAAGTGCATAGTAAGTCGAGGAGTAAAGCCGGCCCAGCGTCGACGCCAACAGCCCGATTGTCGAGCCCGCCAGGATCGCCCAAACGTATCGGGTCGCCTCGCTCCCGAACTGGCCGGTCTGATAAAGAACGGCCACCATCACGTCACCCAGCGTTAGGATTGCAACCACCGACGGCACGATAAAAAGTGCGATTCGCCGCAGACCGTTATTGAGGCGTATCCGTAACTCAGAAGCAACTTCATCGCTGGTGCCCAAGGCACTCGACATCGCCGGCAACTCTGCGGCGGATACCGACATGCCGAACAAGCTGATGGGCAATGTGTAGAGGCTTTGCGCGTACGTGAGCGAAGCGACGGCCTGTTCACTGATTAGCCCCGCCAGGATGGCATCCACGAAAGCTGAAATCTGAACTACGCCGCGGCTAATGAAGACAGGGAAAAAATTCCGCAGGACAGTTCGCACGCTTTCGCTGGCCAGGTCCAACACGGGCCGAAAGCTCTTAATCAGTTTCAGAACGGTGGGCAATTGAACGCCAAATTGGAGAGCGCTGCCGACCACTGAGCCCCAGGCGGTAATTTCCGTCAGACGAAACTGCTCTGCGCTACCTCCAAACCAAATCAGCGTCCCGATGATTGCCAGGTTCCAGGCCACGGGCGCGGTATAGGACAGAAAAAAGCGCCGGTGGCTGTTGAGCACTCCCAGACACCAAGCCGAAAAAACCAGCAGGCCGGCGCCGGGAAACAAGATCCTGACGAGCCGGATGGTTAACTCACGGGTGCCCTCGTCAAAGCTCTTTGTAAAAACAATGATCCAATATGGCGCGGTGAAAATGCCGATCAGCACAATCACTGACGTGATCAACGCCAGCAGAGTTAAAACTGCATTGGCCACTCGGGTGGCTTCCCTATCGTCGCCTTTCGCCAGCAACTTGGCGTAGACCGGGATAAACGACGCTGAGAGGGCGCCTTCGCCAAACACGTTCTGCAGGAAGTTCGGGATACGAAACGCTGCGTCAAACGCGCCGGCCGCGTCAGAGATGCCGAGGTAATGAGCAAACACCCGCTGACGGATAACTCCCAGAATGCGGCTGATAAGGATTCCGGCGGCTACCAGGAAAGCCGACTTTCCCGTGTTCTCGGATTTTGCGATAGGAGGGCGCGGAAAGCGGCCGGTCGCTTCACCGACCGGTTCGATTGTGGCGCCGGCGATTTCGGCAGCATTGCGGCCGGATTTGAGACCTTCGCTTTCGTCTGCCAACACCGGGGAGTTTTCGGACTTTGGATCTTGGACTTTCGACTTTGGACTTTGCTCCGGCGGGTCACTCATTGTGCGTCAGAGATTGTACTCCTTAATCTTCGTCAAGAGCGTTTTGTAACTCACTCCGAGCGCTTCGGCCGCGGCCGTCTTGTTTTCATTGTGCGCCGCGAGAGTCTCTTTGATCTTTTGCCGCTCAACCAATCTCACCGCACGATCAGCCGCCTCGCCCAGAGTTCCAGCAGTGTCGAAGCCGAGGGCTTTTACATCCCAGGATTGCTCGCTCCCGAATCCGAGATCAGTAGGCTCGAGGCCGGCGCCGTCCGCCAGAATGCACGCGCGCTCGATCGCATTCTCGAGTTCGCGAACATTTCCCGGCCATCCGTGTGCGCGCAAGGCGGCGAGGCTCCGGTCGCCGAGCGTTGCTTCCCGGCCCCGCAATTCTTTCCCAAGTTGTGCGGCAAAGTGGTGCGCGAGCAGAACAACATCCTCGCCCCGATCGCGCAACGGCGGAATATCGATCGGAAAAACGGCTAGCCGAAAGAACAGATCACCGCGGAACTCTCCTTGCTCGACCGCGGCGCGCAAGTCTTTGTTCGTCGCCGCGACAATCCGGACGTCAACCGGAATCGGGGCTTTGCCGCCGATGCGATCTACTGACTTCTCTTCAATCGCGCGCAGAAGTTTTCCCTGCACCGCCAGTGGGAGCTCGCCAATCTCATCGAGAAAAACCGTACCACCGCCGGCCAGTTCGAATTTCCCGAGCCGTCGTTCGCCGGCGCCGGTGAACGCGCCCCGTTCGTGACCGAATAGTTCGTTCTCGATTAGCGTCTCGGGAATTGCCGCGCAATTGATCGCGACAAAGGGTTTGTCGCGACGATTGGAAAGATGGTGAACCGCGCGCGCGAACAGTTCTTTGCCCGTGCCCGATTCGCCCAGCAATAAAACGGTGGCGTCAGTCGTCGCTACGCGCTGCGTCTCACCGACGGCGCGCTTGATCGCTTCCGACTCGCCGATGATGCGTGGAAAGCCATAGCGCTTCGACCATTCTTCCCGCAGCAGAAGGTTTTCAGTCCGCAAACGCGATTGCTCGAGCGCCCGCTCAACCAGCAGTAGTAGATGATTGGAATCGACAGGCTTTTGCAGAAAGTCGTGCGCGCCGTCCTTCATTGCCTGCACGGCTTCATCGATCGAGCCGTACGCCGTCATCACAATCACCGGCACGTCGCTGTCCGCGTTCTTTGAGGCGTGCAGCACATCAATGCCTGACCCGTTCGGCATGCGCAGGTCGGTCAAAACGATTTTATGAGGGATGCGTCCGATCTCGTCGATGGCCGCGCGCGCATCGGCGGCTTCGGTCACAGAGTAGCCCGCGTTCTCAAGCGTCATGCGTAAGACGCGCCGCAGGCTCTCTTTGTCTTCGACGAGAAGAATGTCAGGCATGAAGGCAGTGGTCAGTGGTCGGTCGTCAGTCGTTTTTTGTTCTTTGTACTTAGTTCTTTGTACTTAGACGTGTCTTCCAGAGCGCCTTTAAATGACGGCGGGTCTGGGTCAAGAAATCAAAGTACCAAGTACGAAGCACAAAGTACTAACGGTCGTGCTACTGACTACTGACTACTGACTACTGACAACTGACCAGTTACTGTTCGTGTGGTTCGACTTCGCCGGCCGCCTTTGCGGCTTCGTAGTTTGAGTTCGCGAGCCGCATCGACAGCCCCACCGGACGATAAGGAAAGGGCGCCGGCCCACCGAGTGTATTTTGAATCGCGGCTACGATCGCATCCTGGTTGTAGCGGAAACGAATGACGCTGCCTCGCTGGTTCATGATGACGAACAGAACGACCCGACCGCTCTTCGTATTCATTTGTCCTACCAGCGAGCTGGCGCCGCCATCAGTGCTGATCAGCGTTCCGGTTTTCGCCACCACGCTGCCGCGCGTAAACGCATCAGTGTAGCGGTCTTCGAGCGTGCCGGGGTCGATTCCCGCCACCGGCATGATGTCAGACAATTTCAGTTTGTGTTTTTGCAGTTCCTCGCGCAGCCCGCGCAGAATCGCCATCATGGCCCGCGGCGTGACGCGATTGACGCCGAGGCCGCTCGCAGAAGCCAACCACACTTCATCCGGATTGAGTTTGAGCCAATCAATCAGGAGCGCGCGCATACCTTCCGGACCGCCGAAGGTCTCTCCAATACGGTCAGCCATGAAGTTGTTCGAGTAACAGAGTAATGCTTTGAGAATGTCGACCAACTTGCTGGATCTGCGCGTGACGAGCGTCTTGGCCTGGGGTGGAGCGGAGCCAATGACAACTTCTCCTTCGATCGCAACACTCGGCACTGAGCTGAGACTCTGCTTGTCACCGACCAGCAATCGCTCGTCCAGCCATGCGCGCGTGGCTGCGGCCGGACGTGTAGCCGAATCAAGCGTATCGGCAAAGGCTTCACCCGATCGCTGGTACGACCAGTCAAAATTCATCGTAAAGCCTGGTGCGACGATCAGATTTCCCGTGACAGTTTTGATTCCCAGTTCGTTCAGCTGCCGCGCCAGCATCACTGCGTGCTCGTAACGGAAAGATGGGTCGCGTCCGCTGATTACCAAATCCCCATTCAACGTTCCCGATGCCCGATCAATTGTCCCGCTCGCCCACACGCCTGTAAGAAAGCGATGGTTCGGTCCGAAATTCCGGAGCGCTGCTAAAGCCGTTCCCAGTTTGATCGCTGAGGCCGGATTAAATTTATTTTCGATCGCTTGAGCGGCAATCGTGCTCCCGTCAAGGGTCTCAGCCAGCACACCCTGGTAGCCTTGAATCGGTGTCAGGGACTCTTCGAGTGCTATGGCCTGAGCAGTCGGCGCGACTGACGCGTTCGCCGGCGCGTGCTGAACATCCATGTTGCCGCGCGTATCGAGCGTCGGCCGAGGGACATTGGCAGAGGGGGTCGGCGCGGCTGGTTGAGCTTGGGCGATTGAACCGCTGAACGCGATCAGGATTAACGCGAAAAGCGTCGCCACACTCCGCCACCACTTCCGATCTTGAGTTCGCCGCTTGTGGGAATTAACTAGCATGCTGTCGCCGCCGATCATAACACGAATGCCACGCGCGCTTCCGAGAACGAAAGCGCCAACCTTTGATGCGGACTAAACAGCTCACGGATGCATGTCACGTCGCATGGGCGTCCCGCCTGTGAAATTCGCGCCGCCAGATGCGCGTGCCAGCGCCTTCAAGAAGCGAATTTATTGACAGCGAATTTTCTCGCTCCTAGAATCGCAGGCAGATTTTTACCGTCTCTCCGCGAGCACGACACATGCGCGTCCACGAACCTGTCACTATCGATCGACTACACACTACGCATCAGACGCGCCGCAAAGAAATTCGGGCTCGACTTCGTGAATTCGACTCTGTCTGGCAAAGCCGTTCGGATGCGCGCCTTTGGGAAGAGATGGTTTACTGCATTTTTACTGCCGGCTCATCCGCGGTTATGGGAGCGACTGCTGTCACCGCCGTCAGGCCGCTATTGGACAGTGGCAGTCGCGCGGCAATTACTCGCGCACTCAAGAAACCTCCGGCGTACCGATTTCACAACGTACGTGCCGCACACATCGTTTCCACCCGCGATTACCTGCGCAAAACTGTTTCGATGCGGCTGCGCGATCGTCTCAATGAGTTTCGCGATCCCCACGAGCGGCGCGACTGGCTGGCGCGGACGCCGGGAATTAAAGGGCTCGGTTACAAAGAAGCAAGCCACTTTTTACGTAATGTTGGCTTCAAAGGTTACGGGATCCTGGACAAGCACATTGTGCGCTGCCTGTCAGAGCTGGGGGTCATCGATTCGCTGAAGCCGCCCACGACCCGTAATCGCTATCTTGAAGCCGAGCAGCGCATGAAAAGTTTCGCCGACGAAGTCGGCATCAACTTTGACGAGTTAGATCTGGTACTCTGGTCGATGAGAACGGGAAAAGTTCTAAAGTAACCGCCATGGAACTAACCGCAACCCTGCAAACAATCTTGTTTCATTCTCGCGTTCGTCGTTTTGCCCTCCTGCTGCTCTTCTTACTCCTGGCCGCTCCCGCATTCGCGGACATAAAAAAAGATCGGCAGAAGGCCCAGAAATCTTTGCGCTCCGGCGATTTCGAACGGGCTGAACAGCTCTACCGGGACATCCTCAAGAAAGATGATCGCGATGCTGAGGCACGTCTCGGGCTGAGCAAGGCTTTGCTCAAGCAGCGTCGCTTGCAGGATTCATTTGATCATGCGGCACGCGTGATTGCCGTCGATCCGCTCTCGGCTCGCGCGCATTCGCTTTTGGGTGCGGCGATTTTGGCTTCCGGAGATTTTCGACTTTCAATCGAAGAGTTCCGCACCGCGCTGACACTCGATGGTGAAGAGGCGATGGCCATCGCCGGATTGGCAATGGTCGATTTCTACGAGAATCGAACGGCTGACGCGCTCGTGAAGCTTCGGCGCGCTGCCAGTATCGATATGGACGAGCCGGATTATGTTTTCAGTCTCGGCCAGGCAGCCGCGCGTTCCGAGCGTTACAAAGAAGCTGCCGACGCATACGAGCGCTTTCTGCTTATCGCTCCACGCACAGACTCTGAGCGACGCGCGCGGATTCGTGGGTTGATCGATTTTCTCCGTTATCTCGGACAGCAAAGCTCGCTGTACAACATCAGCGGTGATCGCGCGGTAGTACCCTTCGAAGCTTTCGATAACCGGCCGATTATCAAACTTCGCATCAACGGATCGAAAACCCCGCTCCGATTCGTTTTGGATACAGGCTCAGGAATGTCGGTGATCTCGGAAGAAACAGCGCGCAAGATCGGCATCAAATCGGTGGCGCGGGGCGGGTTAGCACGAGCTGTCGGCGGCGGTGGACGTTTTGAAATTGTCTACGGCTACGTCAACTCGATAGACGTCGGCGACATTCGAATCGAAAACGTTCCCGTCTACATCCGGCAGTTTTACGACATGCAGACGCCGGTGGACGGCTACCTCGGAATTGCCGCGCTGGCGCGGCTGGTGACCGCCGTCGATTACGGAAATCGCCGGATGACGCTGGTGCGGCCGCGAAGGGTCGCGGACCCGGCGACGGCGGTTGACGGGCAGACATGGCGAGATGTCACACCCGGCATCACCCGTCCCGGTATAGACGTTACCGTACGCACGACGTCGAGCGGCTTCCTGAGCGGCGAAGTCACAATTGAAGGGATTAAGAAGCCTCTGAATTTCATCATCGATACCGGCGCCAGCGTGAGCGTGCTTTCCGAGCGCGCCGCCGAACTCGACGATGCGATAGATTTCATTCAGGAGGATCGAATGCGCGTTTTTGGCGCGGCCGGTATAGCTGAGAACGTAAAGATTGCGCTGCTGCCCAAGGTAGTCCTGGGCGCTTACACGCGCGAAAAGATCAACGCGGCGGTACTCGACCTCGAACCAATCAACGAGACGGCGGGGTTTCAGCAAAGCGGTATCCTCGGCGGAAATTTCCTCCGGCACTTTCGCGTCATCTTCGATTTTCAGCGCGCGATCGTGCGTTTCGAGCCGCTCGATCCGCCGCGGCCAGCCGGTGAGCCCCTACCACAGGAAACAACGAGCACCCCATGAAACCGAGCGCGTATCTTGAAACATCGGTAATCGGAGCTTACCTCGACAATGGCGAGCCATTTCGTCGCGATCTGACGATTCGTTGGTGGGAACACGAACTGTCGCAGTATCGGGCGGTGATCTCGCAACTGGTCGTGCGCGAGCTTGAGCGAACCGAAGAGCCGCATCGCGCGGCTTATCTGAAATTGGTCCGCGGTCTCGAGCAGGTTGAATTGGCGGAAGAGTGCGCGATTCTGGCCGAGGGTTACGTGTCGCGCGGAATCTTTCATCGCAAGTACATCGCTGACGCTTTGCACGTCGCAGTTGCTTCGTTTCACAAAATCGACTATCTAGTTACATGGAACTTCGGCCATCTCGCGAACGTGCGGCGGCAAGCACGCATTCGATTGTTCAATACAGCCGCCGGATTTTTTGTTCCCATGATCGTGACGCCGGAGTTTTTGGTTTCTGAAGCGACTGAGAGGAAGACGGCCTAGATTTAGGTCTTAGGTCTTAGGTCTTAGGTCTTAGGTCTTAGGTCTTAGGTCTTAGGTCTTAGAAGGTTTGATGAGTGTAGTTTAATAATCAGTCTGCATCTGAAATCTTGAAATTGAAATCTGAGATTTGAAATCTGACTTCTGGTTTCATGTACCGACGACCCAAATTCTTAACCGTCCTGATTCGCATTCGCGAGACCATGTCGCGCGAAGCTGATTACGACGTCGATCTGTTTACCGAAATGGTACGCTCCGGAGTGCAGCCGCAGCATGGAAGCGTGCGCAACATTCGCGGCTTCCGGAAACGTGCGCCACGCGAAGAAGCTCACGACAACGAAACTTTGCCCACACCGAAACGGGCCGCGCGATGACGATGGACGCCACTTTCGAAACCATCGGGCTGGAAGTACCGACTGAGAAGGCCATCAACTTTCTCGCCGAACGCGCCGAAAACCAGGGCGAGGCGAGCCAGCTCTCGCGTCGCGGCGGCGTGATTCACGGGCGCTGCTGGAAGCTCGGCGAAGGTCTCGAAGTCTGGACGGTGCTTTATGAATCAGGCACCGGCGATGTTTTTTACGCGAACTGCCGACCTGGATTTCGCGCGCGTTACTCACAAAGAATTGCGCCGTGGGCTTTGACTGAGTACGACGAAGCCGGCGAGGCGGTGATCCACGGCTACTGCGACGGCACCGAGACCGAAGTCCTTTTCGAATTACAGAACCTTACGGAAGTCGGCGTGTCGGGATTTCGCGCGCCCGAGCTCCATGTGGGGCTGTGCGGTTTGGCATATCGCGCCCGTGTCTGTTCGCGTGAGATGGATCCGCGGTGGCTGCCGCTTGAGCGTGCCGCTCCTTCACGCGCCGCGCACGAGAACGATTGGATCCTTCGCGGCCGCGTCATCGCATTCAAACCGCTCATTAATCCTCTTTCGGGCACCGAACTTTACTGGATCTACGTGCATCTCGATCGACTAAAACTCGAAGTACTGGTAAACGCGCGGGCCCTGACCGGCGGCACATTGGAAGTTGGCGCGACGCTCTCTGCCGAAGTTTGGTTGCAGGGACATGTGCTCGATTCACGCGCGATGCGAATGCACTACGAAGGGGTCGATCAGGCGTATGCCCCTGCCGATCTCTGGGCCCATTTCTCGCGGCGCAACTAGCTTGAGTCTCACCACCCGGATTCAATGAAGCGCGTCGTCATCATTCTCCTCGTTCTAATTCTGCTGGCCGGCGCTGCTTACCTTGTCGATCAGTACTGGATTCATCGATACGACTCGTTAATTGCCAGCGAATCGGCGCGCCACAAGATCGATGCCGATCTCGTGTGGAGCGTCGTTTACGAAGAGACGTATTTCAGTCCGTGGAAAAGAGGCGACAAAGGCGAGATTGGACTGATGCAGGTCACGCCGACGGTGGCGCGCGAATGGGTTGCCGAGAGCCGGGCGCCCGAAGTGCCGCCGGCAAACGCCGCCGATCCCGAGAACCTATTGTCCCAGCCCGAACGCAACGTGCAAATCGGCGCCTGGTATCTGGGCAAGTTCGGAGAGCAATACAAGAACACGCCGGGAGGCGAAGCGCGCATGCTCGCCGCGTACAATGCCGGAAATAGCCGCGTGGTCGAATGGGCGCGCGTGCCCGACGGCTCGCCGCCGCTTAACGAACAACAGTTCATCGAGCGCATCGATATACCCTCAACGCGCGCGTACGTCACTTCAATTCTCCGCCGCTACCGCGAAGTGAAATCCGCCAAAGGATTGGCGCCTCCCTTTCAGTGGCGACACGAATAACTCAAATGACAGCGATCTATTCAGCGCGCTGGGTGCTGCCAATCGCGTCGCCGGCGATCGAGAATGGGGCGGTGGCCGTGGCCGGCGAAACGATCGCCGGTGTCGGTACCAGAGATGATCTCATCGCGCGTTTCCCTAACGCGGTGGCCACGGACTTCGGCCCAAGCGTTCTTTTGCCGGGACTGGTCAACGCTCATTCCCATCTGGAACTGACGGTCATGCGCGGCTTTCTGGAAAGCGAAGAGACTGACTTTTTCGCGTGGCTGCGCAAATTAACCGTGGCGCGCATGTCGATGACCGGTGACGATCTCTTTGTTTCCGCCGCTTGCGGCGCGGTCGAAGCAGCGCGCGCCGGAATAACGTGCGTCGGCGATTCAAGTTCAGCAGCGACCCAGTCGATGAAAGCTTTGCGGGAGATCGGACTCCGGGGAATTGTGTATCAGGAATCGTTTGGGCCCGATCCGCAGCTCGCGGACGAGAACGTTGCGAAGCTGCGCGACCAACTTGAGAAAATGCGCGCTCTTGACTCAGCGCACGTCCGCGCAGGCGTCTCGCCGCATGCGCCCTACACTGTCAGCGCGCCCCAACTCGAGCTAATTGCACAGCTCGCTCTCGAGGAGCATCTTCCGCTGATGATGCACGCGGCCGAATCCGAAGCGGAGACATTGTTCATGCTTGAGGGCGCCGGACCGTTCGCGGAAGGCTTGCGTGCGCGCGGCATTGATTGGCAAGCTCAGAAGGTTTCGACAATCGAGTATTTGGCGCGGCACCGCGTGCTGGAAACGCGCCCGCTGCTTGCCCATTGCATCACTGTCGACGACGCGGATATTGAAACGATTCGCAGTGCCGGGGCCGGCGTCGCGCATTGTCCCAAATCAAACGCCAAGCTTCGTCACGGTCGCGCGCCTTTCGGCAAGTTTCTTACTGCGAACTTGAATCTTGGGTTCGGGAGTGATTCGGTTGCCAGCAACAACAACTGCGACATTTTTGAAGAAGCGCGCTTTGCGACGTTGCTGGCGCGAGTGGGTCGGGGCAGTAACCCGACCGTCAGGGAGGGCGTCGCTCCTCAAAACGCCCTCCCTGACGGTCGGGCTACTGCCCCGCTCTCGGCGGAACAAGCCCTCTTTGCGGCAACACTCGGAGGCGCGCGCGCGTTGGGACTGGATAACCAGATTGGCTCCCTGGTAGAAGGAATGCAGGCTGACCTGATTGCCGTGGCGCTCGACGGCGCGCATCAGCAGCCGGCGACGAATCCGGTCGATGCGCTCATTTTCTCTTCTTCAGGACGCGATGTTCGAATGACGATGGTGGCGGGAAAAGAAGTCTATCGGAACGACAGCGTCACGACGACCGATGAATTAGAACTTCAGTTGCAGCTACAAACCACTCGCCAGAAGATCGAATCCTCTTTGACGCAATGACATCGCCGATTGTTGCGGCTATGTCGCAAAAGCAAGAAGGCGGGCAGTTAGCCCGCCTCTAAACTAATCCTTACTGCTCACTGCCCACTGCTTTTCTTTGTCTCGGCTCCGTCACGCGGCGCCCAAAGTTGGCCTTATCAACCTTCTATGACGCTTAAGGCGCTTACGGCTCGTTTCTCGTAGGCGGCGATAGTCGCCACGTTCCTTTTCTCGATCGGAGTCAATGAAGCGTCGGTGAAGTTTGGATCGGCTTTGTACCAATCCAGACTCTCGAAATACTTTTGCGTCCAGCGATTGGTGAAGACCTTGCCGCGCCGAGCGTAAATCTCGTCGCGCATTTTGCGAACGTCTTCAATGAACAGTCCTTGCAGCAGCGCGCGGGTGATGGGCTTAGTGCTGAGTTGATTGTGCAGCTTGTTTTCGTACGCGACGATCGTTTCTACGTTAGTTTTGTCCGTTCCCGATACTTCTTCGTCCTTGAAGTCTTCCTTCGGGTCGTACCACATCTGGCTGCCAAAGTATTGCTGGAGCCAGAGCGTCTTAAATGGACGACCGTGACGCGCGTAAATCTCATTCCGCAGCAAGCGCAGCTCGTGCAGGCTTAATCCACGCAGCATCGCCTCGCTGATCAGCTTGTTCTCAAACAGCTCCATATCACCCGGTGCGAGCGCCACGCGCCTTTGCTGACGGCGAATCGTATCGATCAAACGCAGGTTCTTCTCTTCAATCGCGGAAAGGTTCGGCTTGTAATTGTTCGCCGCCTTGTACCAGTACCTTTCTTCAAAATACTGCTGCAACCAGGGCTGATCGTCGAAACGCTTTCCGTGGATGGCTTCGATTTCGGCCGACAACACCGTCCACTCCGCGTTGGTGTGCGTGCCCAGCTTGGCCCGGGTCAACAGACGATTCTGATAAAGGCGCATGTCGCCGGGCTGGACAGTCTCGTGGTGTTCAGCCTCGGCGATGCGGATAACGTCGAGGTTGTCGCGCTCAATATCGTTCAGTACCGAGTTCGTAAAATTCGGATTCGGCTTATACCAATCGCGGGATTGCAGGTAGGTCTTGATTTCCCAGTCTTTAAAGATGCGGCCGTGCTTGCCGAACACAACGCCGCGCATCAGCTGCAGGTTATCAACTTTCACCTTCGCGACGTCCGCCGCTGAGATACGCTGGGAAGCAAAGTCGAACGCCTCCCACTGCTTCATCTCGGAGTAGTCCTGCGCTGAAGCTAAAGTGAAAGCTAACAGCAGAAGGACGAGCGAAGTCAGATTACGTAATTGAAAAGGGGATCTCATGAGTTCCTCTCGGAGAATAGACGGCGGTGGCGAATCGTTTTGCGGTGCCTCTCCGCGCAGCGGAGAGGGTAATAAACTAAACGCGCAGGGTGGCCAAAGCGGCATCAACCGAAGATATCTCGAACCTTTTCGGACAGCTTCTTGTCTTCCAGATCCTTTGTTTCGATCCGCTCCAGCTGCTCCAAAAGCTTGCGCTGTTCGCGCGTCAACATCGTCGGCGTCACGACTGAGACTGAGACGAACAAATCGCCACGGCCCCGCCCACCCAGCACGGGCATTCCCTGCCCGCGCACGCGGAACACGGTGCCTGTCTGCGTTCCGGCGGGAATCTTCAGCGCGTCTTCGCCGTTCAGTGTCTTCACCTGCACTTCAGATCCCAGCGCGGCTTGGGCAAACGTCACTGGAACGGATGAGTAAAGGTTGTTTCCCTGCCGCTCGAACAAATCGTGTTCAGCGACATGAATTACCACGTACAGATCCCCAGCCGGACCGCCATACGCTCCTGACTCGCCTTCACTTTGCAGCCGCAGTCGCGAACCCGTTTCGACGCCGGCGGGAATCTTTACCTCGATCTGCTTCTCGCGCTCGACCCGCCCATGGCCCCGGCATTGATCGCACGGCGAAGTAATTATCTGTCCGTTGCCGCGACAATTGCCGCAGGTGCGCGAGACGGAAAAGAAGCCCTGCTGAAAACGAACCTGCCCCGCGCCGCCGCAGGTTTGGCACGTTTCCGGTTTTGTTCCCGGAGCCGTGCCGGCGCCGGCGCACGATTCGCAAGCTTCGAGTTTCGGGATGCGAAGCTGTGCAGTCATGCCGGTCGCGGCTTGCTCCAAAGAAATCTCGAGGTCGTAACGTAAATCTGCGCCGCGCTGCTGCGTCGAGCGGCGCGGGCCACTTCGGCCTCCCGCACCGAACACATCGCCGAAACCAAACAGATCGCCGAGTATGTCTTCGATGCCGCCAAAACCCGGTGCTCCCCATGCGGCGCCGGCCGAACTCGAAACCCCGGCATGACCAAAACGATCATAGCGATTGCGCTGTTCGGGATCGGACAGCACGGCGTATGCCTCAGCTGCTTCTTTAAATTTGCCCTCAGCCTCTGAGTCGCCCTGATTCTTGTCCGGATGATGTTGATGCGCGAGCCGGCGGTAAGCGCTCTTCAGCTCCTGCTCGGTGACGCTGCGGCTGACGCCCAGTACCTCGTAATAATCGCGTTTGCTTGCCATGAAATTCTTATTTATCGAAACGAGCGGCCAGCAGATGTGCCGACTGTACGGCAAAGCCACTGACCGCATGGAAATTCTATCCGAAGTGCGCTAGTTGCTCAATCGTCGTCTTTCTTCGCACTTACTGATTTCATCATCGCCGTGGTCAGCTGGCGACCCAAACGCTCAACGGCATCGAGGGCCATTCTGATCTCCCCGAGCTCTTCGGCCCTGGAGCCCGCCTCGCCTTCGGCCAGAATACGCTCGCCCGTCTTCTGCTGTTCGGCTTCCAGCAGTCCGCCGAACTCGAGGAATGAACGCTGCGTATTCCGGACGAGACTCGCCAACTTGCTCTGTAGATCGACCTTGTGTCGTTGCTCGCGGTCGCTTTCGGCCATCGTCTCGGCTTCCTTGATGATTCGATCGATCTCTTCCTGAGAGAGACCGGAAGTCGGAGTAATGCGCATCTGCTGTTCGCGGCCGGTCGCTTTGTCGGCTGCCGAGACGGAAACGATCCCGTTCGCATCCACCTCAAACGACACTTCGATCTGCGGCACGCCGCGCGGGGCCGGCGGAATGCCGACCAATTCAAACTTGCCGAGACTGCGGTTGGCAGTTGAGACGTCTCGTTCGCCCTGGAGCACGTGAATTTCTACCGAGGACTGATTATCGACGACGGTTGTAAAGTTCAGGCTGTTGCGCAGCGGGATCGTCGAATTGCGTTCGATGATCTTCGTGAACAACCCACCGCGCGTTTCCAGGCCCAGGCTCAGCGGCAACACATCCAGCAGCACGATATCTTTCACGTCACCGGTCAGCACGCCGCCCTGAATTGCTGCGCCCATCGCGACCACTTCGTCGGGATTGATCTCAGTTGACGGCCTCTTTCCAAAAATCTTATCCACGGTACGTTCGACGATCTGCGAACGCGTCTGCCCACCGACCAGAATAACCTTGTCGATTTGCGCAGCTTCGAGTTTGGCATCACTCAGAGCGCGCTCGCACGGCGCAACAGTCTGCTCCACCAGCCCGCCGACAAGCTCCTCGAACTTATCGCGCGTCAGCATCTTAGTCAGGTGCTTGGGGCCGGTTGCATCGGCGGCGATGAACGGCAAATTGAAACTTGTTTCCGAAGCTGTCGAAAGTTCGCATTTGGCGCGCTCGGCCGCTTCCTTCAAACGCTGCAGCGCCAAACGATCTTTGCGAAGGTCTATGCCGCAGTCCTCCATGAACTGGTCGGCCATCCAGTTCATGATCGCCTCGTCAAAATCTTCTCCGCCCAGGAACGTGTTCCCGGACGTGGAAAGCACCTCAAACACTCCGTTGTTCATTTCGAGAATCGAAATGTCGAAGGTGCCGCCGCCGAGATCGTAGACTGCGATCTTCTCGGCTTCGGACTTACCCAGGCCATACGCGAGTGCGGCCGCGGTCGGCTCGTTAATGATGCGGTTGACCAACAGTCCCGCGATCTTGCCCGCGTCTTTTGTTGCCTGCCGCTGGGTGTCGTCAAAGTACGCGGGAACAGTGATGATCGCGTCCGTGACCGCTTCACCCAAAAAGTCTTCGGCGGCGGCCTTCAAACGCTGTAGCACGATGCCGGAGAGTTCCGGCGGGCTGTAGACCTTTCCCTGAACTTGCACACGGGCGTCGCCGTTCGGCGAACTCACGATCTCGAATGGCACCGAGGCGCGCATCCGCTTCACTTCTTCTGAATCGAACTTTCGGCCGATAAGTCGCTTGACCGCAAAGACTGTGTTCGTTGAATTGGTGACGGCCTGGCGTTTCGCGATTTGCCCGACGAGCCGTTCGCTCTTGTCGGTAAAACCGACAACGCTCGGCATAGTCCGGCCGCCTTCCTTGTTAGGAACGATTTGCACCGTGCCGCCTTCCAGGACGGCGACGCAGCAATTGGTCGTTCCTAAATCGATGCCAATTATTTTCCCCATAAGGAAAAGGGTTTTAGCCGTCGTTGTGTGCGGCGACTTTGACCATCGAGGGCCGTAGCAAGCGGTCGCCGATTCGATAACCGCGGGCGAGTTCTTCAATCACTGTGTCAGGTTCGTGTTTATCGGAAGGTTCAGTAACTACCGCCTCGTGCACGTGCGGATCGAAGCGTTCACCGACGGCGGCGATTGGTTCGACGCCGAAGGATTCCAGCACCTCCGCAAGTTGTTTGTTGATTAACTCAACACCGTGCAGGAAATGGCGAAACTCCGCCGACTCGCTGGTCTCAACCGACCGCTCGGCATCCAGCGCGCGCGAAAGATTATCGACGACGGGCAACAACTTTTTCGCCACGTCGCCGACGATGCGGTGGTGGGTTTCGCCACGTTCGCGCTCGACGCGCTTGCGGTAATTTTCAAAATCCGCCTGTCGTCGAAGCACCGCCTCCTGCGCTTCACTCAGCGCATTTTGCAGACGCTTCAACTCAGCGCGCGTCGCCACTAACTCTGCCACAACGGGGCCGCCCACCGCATCACCTGTGGCCTGCGGCTCGAGCTCGTCCGGATCGTCATCTGCGATCGTCAAGGCATCATTGGCAATTTCTTCTTCGGTCACGTCTTCGCCTTCAAAGCGAATCGGAATGCGGTTCCCGCCCTGCGATTTTCGGTCTGACGCCATAAATCTTCGCGTGATGTTTCAGTTTTCCAGGGAATCGAAGCGGACGACCCTGCGTTAGGGCGCCGCTTCGTTCGACAGTGCACGTTCGATAAACCGTGCAAGATAGTTTACCACAGCCATTGTGCGGCCATACTCGATTCGCGTGGGGCCCACGACTCCCAATGTGCCTGAGACTTCACCGTCCAATCGGTACGAAGCAGTGATAACTGCGCAGCTCTTCATTGAGGGCATAACGTTCTCGTTGCCGATGATCACTTTCACATTACGAGGGATCGGATCGCTAGCAAGACACTCGGTCAGGATTTTCACCAGCCGTGATTTCTCTTCGAGCGTTCGCAAAAGTTCGCGCAGCTCTTCGCGATTTGCGAACTCAGGTTTGGTCAGGATATTAAAAGCGCCGTCGATATAAACCTCTCCACCGCTACTCTCTTCACCTTCCATGCTTCGTTCGCACAACAAGACAGCGTTTCGCAGCAACCCGTCGTACAAAGCTCTTTCTTCTTTCATGCGGCGAACCATCTCTGCGCGGATGGCCCGCAGGTTCTTGCCGCGAAATTCGGTGTTGAGATAACGCGCGATTCCATTCAACTCGTCCTGCGTGAATTTCTCGTCCAGTCTAATGACTTTGTCCTGCACAACGTTTGGCGTTGAGACAATCGCCACCAGGATCCGGCTGTCCGGAAGATTCACGAAGCTGATGTGTTGCAGTCCGTTATCCGCCAGCGACGGCCATACCACGATCCCTACGTTCTCGGACAACTCAGAAAGCACATGTGACGCGCGCTCCATAAGGCGATCGGGGCGCGCCGTTAGTCTCTCGACGGTGCCGATGTCCTCAATCGCTTTCAGATCCGATTTCGACAGGCGCGTGCCGCTGATGATGTTATCGACGTAGTAGCGGTAGCCTCTATCTGTGGGAATGCGACCAGCGGACGTGTGCGGTTGCTCAAGCAACCCAAACTCATCCAGCTCAGCCATCACATTGCGGATGGTGGCGGAACTCCACCCGGATGCGTGTGCAAACTTTTCCGCCACGGTGTGCGATCCAATCGCATCTCCGGTGCGCAGATGTTCGTGAATGATTGCGGCGAGCACCGCCTGGCGCCGCGATTCCGCGCTCGGCCTGGAGGACCCGGATTTAAGACTTCTGTTACCCATGTTCTTTGTCGCCGTCACGCGGCCCCGCGGGGTCCATCGTCTTTGAGACGACAACTGTCGGGTCAGTATAGCCAAGAACGAAAAGTGCCGCAAACCCTTTAATTTCAAGATTTCGCGAGCTGGTGCGCGCAGGTCGGCAACGGTGCGGCGAGCCACCTTGTTTACCGTAAGTTACTCTGTTGCTTTGACTTGGCTTTGAACAAAGCTCTGAACCATGACAAGACTCAGCCAGCGAGCTGCCTACCCGCGTATTTTCGAGGGTTTTGGGGCAGTCTCGCGACGGGTTTGACGCCCGTTTCAACTGGCCCATAAGATGGCTCCGTCAGACACTCCGGGACATGGCCCAAAATATCCTTCAGCTTCAGCGAATCTTTGGCGAGGCCTTTCGTCAACTCGACCCCAAGGGTCGCCGCTTTCGGTTGGACAACGCCGATATCGAAGTACGATTTTATCCATACGCCGGGCTTCATCACACGATTCGAGTGCGTTCCGGTCGCGTCTATGTTCGGCTCTCGGATGTATTCGAGTCCGCGCCACCTGATGTCATGCATGCTCTGGCTTTTCTGCTCGTCGCGCGTTTACTTTCACGCAAAGCGCCGTCGGCTCATGAGAAGGTCTATCGCGCCTACGCTTACAGCCCGAACGTTCTGCGGGCTTCAGATATCGCGCGGCAAAAGCGCGGCCGGAAAGTGATTTCCTCAGCGCGCGGCAAAGTTTACGACCTAACTGAACTGTTCGAGCGGATCAACCGGCGGTATTTCCACGGCGCGATTGAGAAACCTGTGCTCACGTGGTCGAAGCGGAAGGCTAAGCGAATCCTCGGCCATCATGACGCTGTTCACAACACCATCACGATCAGCAAGGCCTTGGACGCGCGCGACGTGCCCGAGTGGTTCGTCGAGTACATCCTTTATCACGAGATGCTGCACATCAAGCATCCGGCCAAGATTATCAACGGCCGCCGCTACTATCACACGCCCGCATTTCGCTCTGAAGAGCAGCGTTTCCCGCGCTATCAGGCGTCGCAGGAATGGCTTGACCGCGTCGTCCGTAAGCAGCATGAACTAAGAGCCCGCGCGGCGTAACGGCGAGGTGCAAAGGGCCAAGCGTGGTGCTCCCCTAGCCTTTGCCCTTGGCTCTTTGCCCTGGGCTCCTTTGCCCTTGGTTCTTAACTTTTTACCCCTTTGCCCTTACCCCTTTGCTCTTAGCAGTCTTTCCGGAACTTTCTCCTGGCCGCCACGTTTACTCAATACAGGTAGGTGGGCTCCTCCTGAGAGCGAGCAACCCGAGCTTGAGCCAAGTCGAAAGACTTACTCGTGCAAAGGTTGCTCGTTCTGTTTATGGGCGCTGGACAATCCTACAGCCGCCTCGCTAGACTACACGGTTTGTACACCGGCGCGGATCGTTCACAACCTGCCGCGCGAACCAATTAAGGAGCATTCGAAGTTAGTAATGGCAATTCCAGCAACCCAGATCCGCCGCGGTATGGTCATCGTTTTTGAGGGAAAACCGTGCAAAGTCATGGAGTTTCGGCATCACACCCCCGGAAATCTGCGCGCCATGATTCAAACCAAGCTGCGCGACATCCGCACCGGCTCGTCTTTCGAGCACCGTTTTCGCTCGGCCGACACGATCGAACGGGCCTCGCTCGAACAACATGAAATGGAGTACATGTACTCCGACGGTTCGCACCATCACTTCATGAACACTGAGACGTATGACCAAACGGCCTTGAGCGACGAGGAGTTGGGCGATGCGGCGCAGTGGCTTAGTCCCGGACTGAGGATTCAGGCGGAATTTTACGAAGGCTCGCCAATCGGAATCGATCTGCCGCCGTCGCTGGAGTTGACCGTCACCCAAACCGAGCCATCGATGAAAGGCGCGACCGTTTCCAACGTCAATAAGCCCGCCACTCTGGAAAACGGCGTCACCATCCAGGTTCCACCCTTCGTTAACGAAGGCGATCGCATTCGCGTCGATCCCATCGAGAGCCGTTACATCGAACGCGCAAAGTAGCTCGAAGTAGCATAGACTTTAGTCTGTGCCCGTTCTTAACTGTTAAGATACGCACAGATTACGTCTCTGCGCGATGTACTTCATCTACAGTCTGCTTCTAACGCTTGGCTTCATAATTCTCCTCCCTTGGTTTGTTCTTGAAGCCCTGCGCAGCGGCAAATACGTAACGGGCCTGCGGCAACGGCTCGGGAATCTCCCCGCTTTCAACGCAAATGGAAAACCGGTCGTCTGGCTCCACTGCGTGTCAGTCGGCGAAGCCCAGGCGGCACAATCGCTGGTCCGGGAAATAAGCAAACGATTTCCGAAGTTGGCCCTGGTCATCTCGACCACGACCGCCACCGGCCAACAGGTTGCGGGCGAACTTTTCCGCGACCAGGCAGCAGCAATTTTTTACTTTCCGATAGATTGGGCGTGGACAATCCGGCGAGTCCTGAGCCGGCTTCAACCCGCCGCCATACTCGTGATGGAAACTGAGCTGTGGCCGAGAATGTTTCGCGAAGCCCGCAAACGCGAGATTCCTGTGGCCTTACTGAACGGACGAATTTCTGACAAGTCGTTTGGTCGCTACAAACTTGTGCGGCCTTTTATTCGCCGAGTTCTGAATGATCTGACGCTCGCGGCGATGCAGACGTCGCAGGACGGGGCACGGATCGAGCAACTCGGGATGCCGAGCAATCGAATAAGCATCGCCGGCAATCTAAAGTTCGACAGTGCCTCTACGACGTCTGATTTTGATCTCGGAAGTGAGATTCGGAACCGGTTCGCTTTCCACGACTATCGTCCACTGATTGTCGCGGCCAGCACCCACGACCCGGAAGAACGTGTTGTCATCGACGCGTTCAGGAGCGTTCGCCAAACACATTCCGGCGCGCGCCTGCTGATCGCCCCACGCCATCCGGAACGTTTCGCCGAAGTGGCCGCTCTGCTGTCCAACTCCGGGTTCTCAGCAGTGCGTCGTTCCGCGACACCTTCAGCCGATGATGCCGGCGCCGATGTGGTGCTTCTGGATTCCATCGGAGAATTACGCGCGGTGTATCCACTCGCCGACGTGGCCTTCGTGGGTGGCAGCATCGCGCCACACGGCGGGCACAGCCTCATCGAACCCGGGGCACATGGCGTCTGCACGGTCACCGGTCCGCACACGCAGAACTTTGCCGCAGTCACGCAGGCATTGCTGGACGAAGACGCTTTGATTCAGCTAAGTGAAAGTGACGAACCAGCAGCCGCCCTCGCCCGCGTGTTCACTGAACTGTTGTCGGATGAACCGAAGCGGCGATCGATCGCCGCGCGAGCCAAGGCTGTCTGTGACCGGAATCGAGGTGCAACTGAGCGGACGATCGATCTCATATCACCTCTGCTCGCCGTTACTCCGGCCGAATCCGGCGAAGGGCTTCCGTTTTCGCCGCTTCACGCCGCCACTGCAAAATGAACCGGGCCGCAACCATTGCGCTCGCTCCGCTGAGTTTCCTGTACGGCGCCGCCGTAAACATTCGCGCTGCACTCTATCGAAATGGGATTTTCAAAACGCAGACAGTCGGCGTTCCGGTGCTTAGCGTGGGCAACATCACGACCGGTGGGACGGGAAAGACTCCTTTGGTTGAATGGATTGCGGGTCGCCTATCCGAACGACATCGAGTCTGCATTTTGACGCGAGGTTATCGCAGGGCAAATCCCTCTCAACGAATAGTCGTTTCTGACGGCGAGCGAATCGTTGCCGACCCCGAGCAGTCAGGTGATGAAGCGATGATGCTGGCGCGGTCTTTGGTGGGCAAGGCTGCGGTTGTCTGCGATGCCAATCGCGTTGCCGGCGCTCGTTGGGCGATTGAGAACCTAAACGCTGAGGTGCTGATTCTCGACGACGGATTTCAACACGTGCGGATCGGACGCGATCTGGACATCGTCACTCTTGACGCTACGAATCCGTGGGGAGACGGCCGGCGTTTACCAGCCGGAATTCTTCGTGAATCCATCCACAGCCTGAGTCGCGCCGACTGCATCGTCGTAACGCGCAGCAACAACGCGATAGAAACCGGCCTGCAGGAACGAATCAAACAAGCGACTGACGCACCTGCTTTTCGTTCAACGACGGTGATTAGTCGAATCTCGGCGCTCGGTTCTCCACAAGTCGAGGCAGACAGAGGCACTCTTCGGCAGCTTCCTGTCGCCGCTTTCTGCGGCATCGGCAACCCAAACGCTTTCTTTCGACAGCTCCGCGACGAAGGGTTCAATCTGCGACACACCGAAGTCTTTCGCGATCACCACAAGTACTCACAAACAGACATCGACCGTCTCACGCAACACGCCACCGATGCCGGCGCCCACGCACTAATCACAACCGCAAAAGACGCGGTCAAGCTCACATCGATGCGCTTTCCGCTACCCTGCTACGTCATCGAGATCGAGATGCAGATCGAGGAAGCTGACACACTGCTCGCCTTAATCGACGAAGCAATCGAAATACGACGTTATGAATTGAGTCGTTAGGGCTGGTCCGGCGACGCTGCCGCTCCGGGTGTCGGAATTGTCCGCACGGTGGGCGAAGGTCTGGGGGGCGGCGGAGGCGGGTCATCTTCAGGCGTAGGCTGCGCTGGTTGATTTGAGTTGCGATTTCCGCGACCTGTGTTGGTGTTTTCGTTGCTGCCAAAATTTCCCGTCACCTTCGCGGGAACTTTGGTGGCTGTCTCAACCGGGGTGCCGAGCGGCGTCGGAGTCGCAACGCTGATGGGGCGAACGTCCATCTCGCTCTGCCCTGTCGGTGTGCCGGTCGGCTGAACCGGCGTGCTGTTTGGATCAGCGTTAAGAGGAAGCTGATTTGGATCCGCGGGCGAGCTGCCGCGCGTCAGCAAAAACACCGCGGCGAATACCACGACCAGCGCGATCACCGCCGGCACAATGACGCGCCAGGGGTTGAAACGATCGATCGTGACCGCCGGCGCGGGGCTTGGCGCTCTAACAAACTCAGCGGACTGCGGAGCGGCGACTTCATGCCGAGGTCGCACGATCGTTTCTTCGTCAAGATCATCTATGGCGGCCGTCATTGAGACCGGTGTGTTCGCGTTAGTTGCCGCCGCCGCGGCCACAACCGGTACTTCAACAACGTCTTCACTTGCCGCGTCTGCCAGGGCCGCCGACAACTCCCCTGCTGACTGGAATCGGTCGATTGGCTGTTTTGCCAGCGCGCGTTTGATTACTCGATCAACCGCTGCGGGCAACTGCGATTGCGACTCGAGGACGGAAGGCGGCACGTCCTGGACCTGTTTCATCATGACGACGGTTGCCGATTCGCCGGTGAAAGGAAGCTTGCCGGTTAACATCTCGTGCACGATGATTCCCAACGAGTACACGTCTGAACGGGCATCCAGCGCGCCTGACTGCGAACACTGTTCAGGCGACATGTACTGTGGCGTTCCGACAACCAGATTCGCCTGAGTGATCTCGGCGTCCGCGGCGCTGCCGACGGGTTGCAGGATCTTCGCGATGCCAAAATCCAGCACCTTGGCCCACTCTTCGCCGCCATTGTGACTGACGAGCATGATGTTCTCGCTCTTTAAATCGCGATGAATCACGCCCTGGCCGTGCGCCGCATCCAGCGCGCCGGCAACCTGCCGCACGATTTCCACAGCCCGCCCGAGCGACAACGGTCCTTCCTTGGTAATCGCTTCTTTCAGCGTGCGGCCGTCGAGGTATTCCATCACCAGGAACACCACGCCATTTTCAGCCTCGCCGAAATCGGTGACGCTAACCGCGTGCGGGTGCGAAATCTTCGAAGCGGCTTTTGCCTCGCGTGAGAAACGCGCGACGACGGCGTCATCACCGGCCAGCGATGGACGCAGGACTTTGATCGCGACGGTCTTGTCCATCAGCACATGCCGGCCGCGATAGACCGATCCCATGCCGCCCGTCTTGATCAGCTTTTCAATTTTGTATTTCCCCGCCAGCGTTTGCCCGAGATGAGGATCGTCCAACCTCTTCAACACGGACGCGTCCGCCGAGCACAGCGTCATCTTGTCGGGAAATTTTCGTTCGCAGACGGGACAGACTTTCATTTATTTTGTGATGGAGAGAATTTGTAGCGTAACAGATGCGCACGACCGCGGCAAAGATGCACGCGGGTACGCGCGCGTCTCACGTGCAGCCGTCGCATCACACTTCCGTTAAAGCACTGCTGAGGCGTGCGTACCGACATACAAAAAACAAAAAGCGAGCGGCCACAAAAGCTCCGCTCGCTCTTCTACAATCGATCGCGTTCGGTGGTTTAGACCTTAACGAACACGATCAGCAGCGCAAACAGTACGAGTGATTCAATCAGCGCGAGGCCGAGAATCATCATGACCTGAATTTTGCCTGCCGCGCCGGGATTGCGCGCTGCGCCTTCACAAGCCGCCGCGCCAATTCTCGACTGTCCCAACGCACCGCCGACGACGGCGATTGCGAAACCCACGCCCGCGGCGATTGCCTTAACACCGCTGGCACTGGCCGCCGCCGCTTCGGCGGTCTGCGGTTGCGCGAAGACCGACGTCGCCGCAATCAACACTGCGACGGTAGCCATCAAAAACAAACCAAACTTTCTCATGGTTATCTCCTCAAACTTGGCGAACCGCTCGAACCTCGGCCGGAATGATTTCGCCCGCATCCGGTATCCACCGCCCCTCTTACAACGGCGCTCCAGCGATACAGACTATGACAAATGGATTTAAGTGGCTGTTGGTCCTTGTCGATTCGCGATTTGCCGAACGCGTCAACGTGCGCGGCGCAGCGCCGCATCGCTCGATCGCGTATTTATGAAGCCGAGTGGCACAGACTTTAGTCTGTGATGCGCCGGATAACTCACCGACTAAGGTCTGTGCCCCGCTCGTTTAAGTTAAAGCCGGCGCGAGCATCTCCGGAGCCTCGCCGTCATGATCGTGCTCTCCGTGCTCATCATGTGGATGAGAGACCTCGCTGATGTACAACTGCGAAAGCAGCACAAACACAAACGTCTGAATGAAGGCGACGAACAAACTGAGCGGCAGCAACAGCACCAGAATCAGGATGTTCGGTACGACAAAATTCGAGTAGGGCGGAAACAGATGCGTGAACGTCTCCATCACCTTCTCGTCCGAAAAGATGTTTGCAAACAGACGAATACCGAGCGTGAACGGCCGAATCAAGTTGCTGATCAACTCAATCGAGAAAATCAGCGGCGCGATCCACCAGATCGGCCCCGCCAGATGCTTCAAGTGACCGAAAATGCCGTTCTCTTTAATGCCGATGTAGTTGTAATAAAGAAACGATGTCAGCCCGAGTGCAAAGGTGACGCTGGTCGACGCCGTCGGACTCATGAACAGCGGGAAGAATCCCATCAGGTTCGAAATCAGAATCAGCAGCGCAAATGTCATCACTACCGGAAAGTACTGCAAGCCGTGTGGGCCGACGATGTCCTGCAGCATGCTGCGAACGGCGAGCACGCCAACTTCCAGCGTTTGCTGACCGGCGCCCGGTTCGTCCTCAGAAAGCTTGCCTTTCAAAATCCAAATCAACGTGACGGTGAGAATGCACGCGAGGACAAACATGATCGTGTACCACGGGATAGCGTTCTCAGGCGTGTAGGCGCCGAACGCTGCTTCAGGGGTCGTGCCGAACTTCGCGAGCAACCACTTCCACTTCGGGTACGTGTGCTTCATCTCGAAGGCGTGAGCCTGCGCACCAAAATAGTGATTCACGAGTTTCACCAGGATCGGCGCGTGGTGCACCGCCTGTTCCTGCGCCGCGGGCGCGTGCTCGGCGGCCTTCGCCGCCTCATCGGCACTCAGCAAAAAGAACATCAAAAAGATTCCTCTCGACGAATGATTACGAAATAGAACTGACGGCCGGCTTCGACAAATAGGGCCGGCACGAATGCACAAAGACCGGCGATCGTCGCGGCCAAAGAGATTAAGTTCAACTGATATCCGGCGAACACGGCGATCGCAATCACGAAATAGCGGAGGCCATGCTTCCAAAGTTTCAGCCGCGGCGTCACGCCGGCGTTTTGCATATCCAGCAGCGCCGCGACCGAGCCGCTCAGCCAACGGTGATTCAGCAACGACAGCAGTCCGCCCAGCAGAAGCCCGGTGGTAACGCGCCACGGCGCCACAATCGCGCTTACGGTCACGGCAATCGCGACAGCGAAGATCATCGCGCGATAGATGCGCGCTTCCGTGGTATCGGGGCGAAGGAGTTCGCCAGGCACACTGTTAACTATTTCATTCACGAATTAAGCGGATGATTTTACATGGGAGTTGTGCGAGTTGCCAACTGCGGAAGCGGTGTGCGGTAGCAAGCGATTAAGATTTGGAGTGCGCCGACTTGGCGGCGCTTTTTCATCGTGAAAGCGGCGTCTAGCCGCCGCACTCCATATTTGCCCAAAACTCTTGCGCTCTGCGATTTCCAGTGACAGAATTTCGCCGCGTCGGGGAACCTCACATGCCGGACACCAACTCTGCAGATACCCAGCCTAAACGCTTTCGCATCGCTTTCTCATTCGCAGGCGAGAAACGAGAATTCGTCGCGAAGGTCGCCAACATTCTTGCCGCTCGGTTCGGTGAAGACGAAATTCTCTACGACAAGTTCCATAAGGCCGAATTTTCTCAGGCGAATCTTGGATTCGATTTGCCGAAGCTCTACCACGATTCGACTGATTTAATCGTCGCCGTCTTCTGTCCCGATTACGCGAACAAAGAGTGGTGCGGCCTGGAGTGGCGTGCAATATTCGATTTGATCAAGAAGGGCCGGTCGAAGGATGTGATGCTAACTCGATTCGGGTACGTTGAAGGAGAAGGCCTTTACTCACTTGCGGGATACACAGACCTCCAGCACGAAACGCCTGAGTCGACAGCGATCACAATCCTCGAACGCCTGGCGCTAAACGAAGGTTCGCCCAAAGACCATTACGCAAAGCCGGTCGTTGCCAGCGGCGACACGCCGCGCACGTCCATCCCGCACAATCTGCCATCGCTCCAACCCTTTTTCGGGCGCGAGGATGAATTGAAGAAGATCGCCGATGCACTGGATCCCGAGTCGCGGACTTGGGGCGCCCTCATCGATGGCCCGGGCGGAATGGGGAAAACTTCGCTCGCCGTGCGCGCTGCCTGCGACGCGCCGCCAGATGCTTTCGAAAAAATCGTTTACGTGTCGCTAAAGTCCCGCGAACTCGACGACGACGGCGTGCGGGATCTTTCCGGCTTCCTCATCAGCGGACTCGCCGAGCTACTCAATGAACTTGCCAAAGAACTCGGCCATCCAGACATAGCTAAGGCAATCGAGAATGAACGCCCGCGACTGCTCCTCGATGCACTGCGCGGAACCAAGACGCTGCTCATCCTAGATAACCTCGAATCGCTACTCAAAATCGAGCGCGACACTGTTTTCACGTTCGTCAATAAGCTGCCCCACGGCTGCAAGGCCATCCTCACCTCGCGCGTGCGCATCGGCTCCGGAGCGACGGAATTGATTCTCGAAAAACTCAGCGAAGAGGCCGCGCTCGCGACGCTCGCCAAGCTGGCCGAGACCAATCCCGCTCTAGCGAAGACTAATGATGCTGAACGCGCCACGCTTTACCGCGAAACCGGCGGCAAGCCGCTGCTGTTGCGCTGGACGGCAGGGCAGATTGGCCGTGGCAGCTGCGTCACGTTCACCGACGCCATTTTCTACCTGCGCTCTTGTCCAGAGGGGAATGACCCGCTCGAGTTCATTTTCGGGGACTTGGTCCTCGATTTCAGCGAAGCCGAGACGCACACACTTTGCGCGCTCACTTACTTCACGCTGCCGGCTAAAGTGGAACACATCCGCACTCTCGCGAAGCCGCTGTCAGAGAGCGAAGGGAAGCGATTAGAACGCGTGGCCGAGCTCAGTGATTTTGCTCCGCTGGTAGAATCCTCAAACAAAGAGCGCAATCGTAAAGAGTTGCTGAGTGAGGCGCAGGTAACGACTGCGCTGAAGTCGCTGATCAACCGGTCGCTGGTCCTCCCGAGCGAGGAGTTGCAGACATTTACGCTCGTACCGCTGGTCGCCGACTTCTTGCGGGTGAAGAAGCCCGAGGTATTGCGTGAGACGGGCGACCGGCTGGAAAACCTCGCTTACGCCCTGGTGGTTGAGAACGGCTACGACAATCATGACCGCTTCCCCGTGCTCGACGCCGCATGGCCCACTGTCGCCGCCGCGCTGCCGCGCTTCCTCGCCGGGGAGAACGGTCGGTTACGGACCGTGTGCGATGCGCTATCGACTTTTCTAAATTTTTCTGGGCGGTGGGATGAATGGCTCGCCCTCTCGCGCGATGCCGAGAGCCACGCGGTGAGTGCTGGCGATTTCAACAGTGCCGGCTGGCACGCCTACCACGCTTGTAGTGTCCATTATTTGCGCGAGCAATCGGCCGAAGTGCTTGCCTGCGCTGACCGAAGCGAGAACTACTTGCGCCAAGCGAAGGCTGGCGCCCGCGAGCGAGCCGCTGCAATCAGCTTGCGCGGTTTCGGGCACGAATTGGTGAAGGATTACCCAGCCGCCATCATCGCATATCGTGAAGTCGTGAAACTACTGCATACTTTGGGCGATGACACTCAGGATGTCGCCACGGCCCTGAGTTGCCTTGCCGATGCCGAGAGTTACGACGGGCAGCTTGACGCAGCCGAACGCGACTATCGTGAGGCCCTCCGAATCGACCTAATTGTGGGTAACGCAGAAGGTATCGTAACGCGTATAGGGAATTTGGCCGCATTAGCCACCGACCGCGGCGACTGGCCCGGTGCGGAGATCCTGGCCCGCCAAGGTCTGCCGTTGGCCGAGAGCCTCGGTCGTTTAGACTTTCTCGCCGGATGTTGCCGCTTACTGGCCAAGTCTCTAGTGCGACAGGGGAAGATGAAGGAAGCCCTCCCTCACGCTCGGCGCGCGGTAGAAATATACGAAAAGCTCGGCTCCCCCCGCCTCGCCGCTGCGCAGCAAACCCTCGCAGAGTGTGAGAGCTCCGAAAGTGATGCCGATTGAAGCCTGCGCGTGAACTGAGCGCGGGCATCCCTGCCCTCTTGAGCGCGTAGCGCGAAAAGTCTTTCAGTGACGCACTGCGCCTCGCAGACAAAGATGCAGGTTTTCTTTCTTTTTCTCTAGCCCAGCCGTTTACGGCTGGGGGATCGGTGAATCCCAAACAGCGATGAAGCCCCATTAATGGGGCTTCCTTTTCATGCCTTCGATTTTTCCCAGGCGCAAACGCCTGGGCTACAGAAAACGGAGTTCCTTCAGAGGCGTAAACGCCTGGCTACAGAAATGGATTTCTTCGCTCGCCTACCGCAACTGTCGCGGTGGCGGAGGCGGCTTCTGCGAATCGTCGGGACTCTTCAAACCGGTTTCCGACAACATCTCTTTGATCGTGCCCACGCTGGAAAGCATGCTCGCCGTTTCCACCGGCATGAAGATGACCTTCGCGTTGTTGCTCCTGGTCATGTCGCGCAGGCTTTCAATGTAGCGCGTTGTGATCAGGTACTGCGCGGGATTGCCGTGCTCTTGCATAGCTTGAGCCACCTGCGAAATCGCCGTTGCCTCCGCCTCGGCCTGCCGGAGACGCGCTTCCGCCAAGCCTTCGGCGTGCAGAATTTGCGACTGCTTCTCGCCCTCTGAACGAGTGACCGCCGCCTGCTTCTCGCCCTCGGCCCGCGTAATGGACGCCTGCCGCTCACCCTCTGCCTGCAAGACCAACGCGCGCCGGTTGCGCTCAGCGGTCATCTGCTTCTCCATCGTGACCCGCACGTCTTCGGGCGGATTGATGTTCTTAACGTCCGTGCGCGTTACTTTCACTCCCCACTTGTCGGTAGCCTCGTCGAGAATCAACCGCAGTTTCGAATTGATCTGATCCCGCGAAGAGAGGGTGTGATCCAAGTCCATCTCGCCCATCACCGCGCGCATACCCGTAATCGTTAACTGCACGATGCCGCCCACCAGATCGTTCATCTCGTACACCGCTTTGATCGGATCGATGATCTGCCAGTAGACGACCGAATCAACGTGGATCGTCACGTTGTCGCGCGTAATCACCGGTTGCGGCGGCAGGTCGATGTACTGTTCGCGCAAATCGATCGAAGTCATCCCCGATCGCGCATTCGTCCAATAAACGGCACGCGGCTTGTCGAAGAACGGAATGATGATGTTCAGACCGCTCGAGGCAACGCGACTGAAACGCCCGAGCCGTTCGATCAGCATCACCGTCGCCTGCGGCACAATCTTGATTGTCTTCACCGCTACAACCAGCAAAAAGATGCCGAGAAAAAGCAGTAGAAAGATCGTTACAAAACCGGCGAGCGCTTCAGCCTGAAACAGAAACAAATTTGCGAGTGACATCGATACCTCCGGAAAGACAAGGGAATATTCGCGCGTCAATATAACGAAAGCGGTTCGTGAAGGAAAGCGGCTGGGTACGCACGCCTCCGGCGTGCTTTTAATTTAACGTCAACATGCCAGAGGCGTGCGTACGCCCAACGTGCTTGTTACTGTACCGTCAGCACGCCGGAGGCGTGCGTACCACCGAACGCAGCCTCAATGATTGCCGCCGCCGAAAGAACGGTGCGCTCTTCGAATGGCCGGCCAACGACTTGCACACCGATAGGCAAACCATTTGCGGCGCGTCCCGCAGGAACTGCGAGGCTCGGCAATCCGAGAACGTTGAATGTTTGTGAGTAACTGAACGCGCGAAAGACGCTGATCGACTTGCCGCTGACTTCCACACGTTCAGCGCCATGCTCAAACGCAGCCGTCGCGCCCACGGGCGCCAGCAAAAGCGGCGTCGCCTTCATCCACTGCCGTAACTCTTCGCGCAAGCGCTCACGCTCGATTACGGCCTCGGCCAGCCGCTCGGCCGTTTTAATTTTCTCTTCGAGCTCAGCAGGCGCTTCAGCGAGCTCGCGCAGCAGACGTGCTACCTGTGGTCCGGCCTCAACTTCCCTGCCCTTATACAGCTCAGCGATTTCGGTATTCGCGGCGCGAGAAAACAACTCGATCCAAAGCCGCGAACCTTTTCCGATTCCCGGAGGAGTAACCTCGATTACCTCGAGACCCGCGTCGGCCAGAGCTTTGGCGGCGCTTTGAACTGCTGCTCGAGTCTCGTCTGACACACGGCATACTCCGTCGTCCGTGTACCACGCCACGCGCAACCCGCGCAGCGCTATCCGATTCAGAACCTCGATTCCGTTTTGCGCAGCCTCGAATTGCGTCGGCTCGGCCAGGACCTTAAACAGCAGAGCTAGATCCTCAACTCGCCTCGCCATTGGTCCAATGGATGCGCCCAAAGCAACCACGCCAGGAGCTGCCGGCGTGTGTCCGTCCATCGCCACACGGCCCGTCGTTGGTTTCAATCCGGCGATGCCGCAAAAGTGCGCGGGCACGCGAATCGATCCGGAAAGATCGCTTCCCAAGCCAGCCGGCGACAGACACGCCGCAATCGCCGCTGCTTCACCTCCACTTGATCCACCGGGTGTCGTTAGCGGGTTATGGGGATTATTCGTGCGGCCGAAAACCGGATTGTCCGTTTCGTACGGAACGGCCATTTCAGGAACGTTGGTCTTGCCGAGGACTATCGCCCCCGCCGCTTTCAGACGCGCCACCGAAGCCGCATCCTCCTCGGGAAAGTGGTGCGCACGAATTCGCGATCCGCTCGTCGTTCGCAGGCCTTGAGTGTCAATCGTGTCCTTTATCGTGACGGGTAAACCCAGCAGCAGGCCAACGCTTCCGCTCATTAGCGCCGCCTCGCACACGCGCGCTCGATCGATAGCATCTTCGGCAATCGTGACAATCGCGTTCAGCGCAGGATTCACTTGCTCAATGCGGCGCAGGTGAGCTTCAACTACTTCGACGGGTGAAACAGCGCGCGAGCCGATCAGCGCGACGAGTTCAGCTGCTGATTTGGTTGTTAGATCGTTAGACAAGTTGAAGAACGCCAGGGGCGCAATCACTACAGCTCCGTCGGAGCCGCATATTTATAGCAGCCAGTCCCGGATTTTGTAATCAGACCGTTTCACTTCTCACCCGTTGGAAGAAGGCACTAATTTACCTGAGTCATTGGGTTCGCAACCCGAAGGGTTGCTAGAGAGTAGCCGGGCGTCGCAGCGAAGCGTAGCCCCCCGGAAACGTCAGCGCAGAATTCGGCACCCTGAAGGGGTGCCAGAGTTCTGTAACCCTTTCAGGGTCAAAATCATCAACATTCTGTCCCGGGGTAATCGCGCTGCGCGCTCAACCCCCGGCTACTCTCTTTCAGCCCTGCGGGCTGATCAACCTGTAGTCAGCGTTGAGAAGTGAGTCAGATATGTTATTGCCTTTGGGAGACGGAGAGGAATGGCGCTTTGAAAAGTCGCAACGTTTGAACTATAAACATTGCGCGCCTAGCGGCGCTTTCCAAACACTCTAATTTCAATCCAACTGAGTCTCTGCGACTCGAAAGGACTAATCGTGGGAAGTCGAAAGAAAATTACAGTAGTTGGCGCCGGAAACGTCGGCGCGACGGCGGCGCATTGGCTGGCGTCGAAAGAACTCGGCGACGTGGTGCTGGTCGATATCGTAGAAGGCGTGCCGCAAGGCAAAGCCCTGGATTTGGCTGAGACGGCGCCAATCGAAGGCTTCGATGTGCGGCTCATCGGCACCAACGGCTACGACGAAACGAAAGATTCAGACGTCGTTATCATTACCGCCGGTCTGGCCCGTAAACCGGGAATGAGCCGGGACGATCTTTTAAAGACGAACGCGGACATTGTCGGCAAGGTCTGCGATGAAATCGTAAAGCGTTCGCCCAACACCATTCTCATCATCGTCTCGAATCCGCTGGATGCGATGTGTCAGGTGGCACTGCGGCGCTCAGGATTTCCCAAACATCGTGTGATCGGAATGGCCGGCGTTCTGGACTCGGCACGCATGCGTTGCTTCCTCGCGGAGGCGCTGGATGTCTCGGTTGAGAACGTCACGGCATTCGTGCTTGGCGGTCACGGTGACACGATGGTGCCGCTGCCGCGTTACTCGACCTGCGCGGGAATTCCCATCACGGAACTCTTGCCGAAGGAACAAATCGACGCGATCGTGAAGCGCACGGCGGGCGGTGGCGCGGAAATCGTCGCGCTGCTGAAAACCGGGTCGGCGTATTACGCGCCGTCTGCGGCCGCGGTTGAAATGACGGAATCAATTCTGAAGGACAAGAAAAAGATTCTGCCGTGCGCGGCTTATCTCGAAGGCGAGTATGGCGTGAACGGATTGTACGTAGGCGTGCCGTGCAAGCTCGGCGCGAAAGGTCTCGAGCAGGTGATCGAAATTACGCTGACCGCCGAGGAACGCATCGCCTTGCAGAAGAGCGCCGCGTCCGTGCAGGAACTTGTCGACGTCCTCGGAATCTAAGGGGGGAGTGTCAGAAGCCCGCGCCAGGAGAAAAACGCGCGACGTTTAGAGGCGGCCTATTGCCCGCCAGTTTCGCAGCGAAGAAGGGAGGGCGGTAGCCCGCTTCTAAGACCTTCGGATAATGAAGATGAGCCCGAACCGGTACAACTCGATTGCTCTTCTCTTCGCGATGCCGCTCATGCTCTTCTTTTGGCAGGGCTCATCGTGCCGCTCGTCCAACGCCAATTCCAACGGAAACGCCTCCATGAATGCGAACACGAATAAGGCCATTCAGTCACGCGACCTGCACGGAACGTGGGGCGGTCAAAGCATCGCGATGGAAGTCAGCAATGAGGGTGCGGAGATCGAATTCGACTGTGCGCACGGCCGTATTACCGAGAAGATCGCTCCGGACGCTGACGGAAAATTCGAGACGAAGGGTGTTTTTGCGCGCGAACGCGGCGGCCCACAGCGTATGGGCGAGAACAACGAGCAGCCGGCCATTTATCGCGGTTCGATCAAAGATCGGGACATGACACTAACGATTCAGCTGAAAAGGAATAATGAAGACATCGGCACCTTTAAGCTAACTCAGGGTAACTCAGGCCGCATTCACAAATGTCTCTGAAGTAAATTCAATGGCGTGGAAAAAAGAGGCACTGGCTGTTAACCAGTGCCTCTTTTGCTTACACCCGGCGTCGAGAGTCGGTGTGGATTGGGCAATCACTTCTTCTGGCTGAAAGGCACCTTGACCACCACCGTCTCAACGTCGGTGTTAACGCCGTTCTGGCAGGTAATCCCTATCGTGTAAACACGACCAGTGCCTGTGCCGGCGCGTTCGGCTCTGAGACGCAGTTTGTGGCTGTCAATGATCTCCCAATCGGGCGCCGTGTCGCCCTCTCCCGTTCCATTGACGGGCTCGTTGCTCGTGACGCTCAAAGTGCAGAACGAGCATGAGGCGACACTGTAATTGACCGTCACCTCTTCCATCCGGTGGTTCGGCGGCCAGAGCGAGGGCTTGTCAACCGAAACACCGGTGATATCAACCACGGGAATGGTCTCGCAGACCGGGTCCTCTGTCGTAATTTCCAGAGTCCACCCTCCGGTGAGGCTGCCGGTATCGAGGCCAGCGTCGTCAACCACATAGAGGCTCCACGTTCCGTTTGGATTCTGCCCGTTAAAGACCGAGGCAAACGTGGCACTCCCCGCTGTCGCTGGGAATTGATAGGGGGCAGCCGGGGCCGGCGCCGGGAACAGATCGCCGGTACCGTAGTTCGTCGGCCGGAAAGTCCCTGAGACGGGAGTGCCGGTTGATGGCACCAAGCCCGCGGCAGAGTCGTCGAGTGTGTAGTTGATGTTGACCGCGTCGGTACCGCCGATGATATCCGACAGGATTGTAAACTTCTGACCTGCAGGTCCAACGAGCAACATATCGGCGTCGCTCGGGAAAGTGTGATTCAAGCCATTGAGTTTGACAACAACCTTCGTCACAGTTCCCACAATTCCCGATACTGAGATGTTCGATGGATACGGGTTAGCGGGTGCTCCAGTAGTGGCTCCCGTGCCCGTCCCGGGAATCGTGATGGCGCCGGTATTCGAGAACGTACTGACGTTCGTTACCGTACCGCCTGCCGTTATGGTAAAGCTCGCGGTGCCGAGGAACATCGGGCCGTCTGTTAAGTCGAACGTCGCGACGAAGGTACCGCCGCAAGCGATCGCGCTGCTCACTGCAAACGTGAAGTCGCGCGCTACAGCGACTCCGCCAATTGGGCTCAGTACGCCGTAACTCTGCGGGCCGCTGAGCGGAGTAACTCCACCGGACGCCTGCAACGTCGCCACCAGATCGGTCGTGGGCGCGGTTCCGTTATTCACAAGCGGGAAACTCATGGTGACGACCTCGCCTGGGTCGGGCTTGCCATTTGTTCCGCATTCGCTGACCAGCGTTGCCGGCGGCTTCGGAATAATTCCCGGCGCGCCGCCTGAAAACGGACAGCAGAGATATTCGTGACGGCTAATCTCGAGTTGGACACAGAACACGGTACCCGTATCCAGATTCGCCGTGTCGGTAACTCTCAGCTTCCAGGTGCCGGTGATGTCTTTACCATTGAGACCTGCGAGAGGCTGCTCCGGTTTGAACGAACCCGAGAATGGCGCGCTTCCTGAGACAATCGATGTTGAAGCCGAGTCGTCAAACACCGTCGGCGTGCCAGAGCAGTCGTTAGCGCCGGTGCCGAAGTTATCACCGGTACCACCGCGATTGTCTGACAGCATTACCGTGGTGCCGTCAGGCGCGACGAGGCTCAACTCAACGTCACCGTCGAACGTGTGGTTTAGACGAACTTTCACGTTGACGTCCGCCACGGCGCCGGTGTCAGTAATGTTGATCGGAATATCGACCGTACTTAAATCTGCAATCGGCGTTGTGAGGTTGCCGCTGCTGTAAGTTGCCGTCGTTGACCCGAATCCCAAAACACCGAGTCGATACGTAAAAGTCACGGTTCCAAGATTGCTCGCCCCATCCTGCAAAGCGAAGGTTGCCGTGATGCTGTCTCCGCACGCCAGCGAACTATCAGCGGTGAACGTGAAGGGCCGCGAAACGGACGGTCCAACGGGTGAGAGCACTCCATAGCTTTGTGGGCCGCTGGGGCTGGTAACGCCGCCAGTTGCCAGCAGCGTCGCTACGAGGTTTGAAGTGGGCGCGGTGCCGACGTTCTTCAATCCGAAGTCGATGGTTACAGTTTCACCCGGACTAATGCCGCCGTCGGGAGCTTCGCAACTCTCAGCAGTAATCGTTGAGCCCGCCGTCTGAATGATTGGTACCGGCGTGACACAAACATTAACGACCGTGGTGTTGCCGTTGGTAATTGTCGCGCTGGCCGAGCCTGACAGGTAATTCGTCGCACTCGCGGTGACGTTGTAGGTGCCTGGGCTCAACTGAGATGAATTCGAACCTCCGGCTCCAGTTGCGCCGTAAAGGTTGCCATTGATGTTTACGAGGGCCCCGGGCACTGGCAGGCCCGTCGCACAATTCGTGACGTTAACCTGCAAGGTTCCCTGTTGGGGCGCGGCACACGTCGGGTTGACTTTGAAACTGGCTACCCGCGTCTGCCAGTTGACGCCGAAGGGCGCGTTGCCCGGAGTGGTGTCGGTCGTCGCGTAATATTCTGTCGTGTACCAGAAGGTGCAGTCGTCCGTCGGATCGACGTTCATCGAGCTGTAGTCACCCCAGCGCGAGCCCGTATTTGTTTGCACCCCGGCTCCGACCTGGATCGACGCTTCCCCCTGGAAAAGACCGCCGGGCGCGTCGCCGGCGAATCGCCCGGCGTATCGGATCGACGGAAACACAGTCGTGCTCGAAACGCTGTAGCCGACTGCCAGATTGCCCTCGTGATCCATCGCCGCACTACCCATCCAGCGATTATTTGTGTCGGGGGAATGCGTTGCCTGCTCGTTGACGGTCCACGAGCCGGCCGGCAAAGTACGTCGCAACTCGTAGTACCGAACTCCGGCCTGGTGGGTTGCCAGCGTATTTCCCGTACCTACATTGACGGTGTGGTTGGTGATCAGCGACTCGTACGCGCCAAAGTTTCGATACTGCAGGCTGTTCATGAGACGGTCGCTGATGGAATCGAGCGCGCTCGTCGCGGTGGATGGCGGCGGCTGTTCAATATCGTCCAGTCCGGCCGGATTAAGTGGACTGAATGCCGCCACGGCAACCGGACTTTCCGGACGCTGAGTGAACGTGGAACTCATCGGATTGGCAAAGTCCGCGTTAAATTCATAGAGCCTCAGCGAGTCTGTCTCGCCTACGAACTCATTAGCGTTGAAATAGGAAAACACGTTCGGCGCCCCGGCCGGCGGCGGCGTCAGGCCATCAGCGTCCGAAGGCAACATACTCCGGGCGTTGGGAACGGTTGTCTCGAGATCGAAGAAGATATAACTCGCAGTCGGATCGCCGGCCAATAGCTTGCCGCGATCCATGGCAAAGACTCCGACGCCGAGGAACGCCGTGCCTGCCAGATTGAACTGGTTGTTCGACCAGTAGTAACCGTCAGGCCAGACACCAAACTTCGGATAGTCGTTGAATTTGGCGTTCGGCATGACAAAACGATAGGTGAAGTAAGCACCCGCGGCGTTGCCGGTCTGCGAGATGGCTACGCACTGCGAGAGGGGTGTCGCTCCTGAAACCATGAACTGGGTGATGATCCAGCGATCAGCCAACGAGTCATAGAGCACAATCGGATCGCCATCGTCGTTGTTTGAACAGGGCGGACCGAGAGCAGCGAACAACGCGCTGATAGGTTGAGGCGCCGTCTGTGGAACACCGGACTTGTCATAAACACGGAACAGCAGATTAACGGCCTGGACGTACTGCGTCGGGCCGACGTCGCCAACCGTGTCCGGAGGATTAACAAACCCGAGGATGGCCGGATGCGTTGCATTGTCGTTATTGTTCAAAGCCTCAAAATTGCTGGCCGGTGAAGGGATGGCCGGCGAAATGCTGGGCGCCTGCGAAGGAACAGTTGCGTCAAAGTCCTCGTGTCCGCTCAATGGTGGACTCGTGTTTTTCTCGGGCCTCTCTTGATTGGCCTCGGCCTTGCCGCGTCTCATGCTGTTCGACAGTTCGGTCTTTTCTTCCATTTCGCTCACCGGCTCGGACACGGCAAAGGCCACCGCGCGCGACACTATCGGGGTGAGCGAATCTGACTCTTGGACGGAACTTGGGACAGCCGGTAGAAAGTGACTTTTCGTAAGAGCCGCCTTCTGACTTGGCGGTCTCTCATTAGCCTGCGTCTTATGATCACTGCGTTTCGCGTCGCTCACTCGAAAGAGCGTTGAAGTCACGAGCGCAAACGAAACCGTCAGCATGACAATCCATCTCACATGATTCCTCATACTCGAACACCTCCAGGGGGTTGGGTTTAAGAGATTGCGAATCGCACAGGTCGAACCTCTCGAGACGTGAACTGTGTCAGCCGCCGGAGCGTGCTCGTGCACAGTCGGCGGTCGCCGCTGCGAGGCAGGTTTGGGGGATGGTTGACTAACGGATGCGACGACGTGGAATGCCCTCTCGTTGAATGTCAGGGAACATCCTCTGGTCGAATGCGGCGGACAATATCTCAGCCAAATCAACCTGTCAACGAAAATCTGTATGAATCAATTAACTTTTGTAGGGGCAGTGAGAAAAGGTGCTAGTGCTTCAACCAGCCTGGAATGCGATATGACTAAGGTCTGCGATTCTCTTCATAAGATCGCTTCATGGAAGGCGACGGTGACGTCAATCCTTCCTCGAAGATTTGCGTCAAGGCCGGGTCGATTGCGCTCTTGACTACGCCTAATCACGGGCGTATAACCCGGCCGGTTCGAAACATCAGGAGTCCCACCAAGCTCGCTGTAATTGCGACTCCCCTAAAATGTTTCCTGCTCACTAACGTCTGCGCTCAACATTAAAGGAGAAGAGAATGGCTCAGTCCGGAGTCCCAACTATCGACGCCCTCATGCAGGATCCAAATGCGCCTCCGATCGTTAACAGCGGTGGTGACCGGCCCGCCGTGGGGATCGTTCAAGATTTGCTTCGCGCCCACGGCGTAAATGGAATGCCGCGTCAGGGCGATGCAGCGCATGGCAGCTTTGGTCCAACCACAACTGCTGCGGTTCGGAACTTTCAACAAGCTCACGGCTTACCGGTGCTCCCTCCCGGCAACCCACAAGTCGCAACTGTCGATGCTGCGACGCTGAGAGCTCTGGCCGCTGCCCCGACCGAACCGAATGCTAACCCGACCGCTTCGCGTGGATATCTGACTCTGACCCTGGATTTTCCGTACACCGGAATGCTTAGAGTGATGAGCATCACGACCGAGTTTGAAGGCGCCGGACGTTTTAACGCACAGAACCGGAACACTGATCGCGCCGGGTTGTCTTACGGGTTGATTCAGTGGGCGCAGAAACCCGGAAGGCTGCGGGACATCGTGTCAGCCTTTCAAACCGATGAGCCGCAGTTGTTCGCAACTGTATTCGGAGACGGCGATGCAAATCTGGCCCAGCGGATGGTCGCGCACACTCAGAAAGCGAATGGCGGAGTTAAAGCCAACGGCACCACCACCGATCCGGCGTTCAATCTAATAAGCCAGCCGTGGACAGGTCGCTTCACTCGAGCCGCGCTTGAGCCGGCCCTGGAAAAAGTACAGGTGCGCACTGCACTCGCAGCTTTTAACAACTCGCTCCAGTTCCTGCATGGGTTCGCCCCTCAGATCACCTCAGAACGAGGGATTGCCTTCATGCTTGATCTGGCGAATCAGCATGGGGATGGCGGCGCGCGGAGTATCTTCCGCGCAGTGATTCAAGCGCAACCGAATTTGACGGGCGCTCAATTATTGGCCGCGTTGGCCGACGAATCGGTGCGCCGGGTTGCCGGGCAATTCGGCGCTAACAGTCCGGAAGCTCAGAGTACGCGAAACCGGCGGAACGCCTTTCGCCTTTCGCCCCTGCTCTCGGATGGGAATTTTGATCCGACCTAATGGACGAGGAGTGTCGGATTACTTTCATCGCCAGGCTCGGACTTTGCCGACGCGGTTACGGAGTTAGCCACTCTTAACATCTGCACATATACCGCAAGCACCCAAAGCGCGGCGATCGGTCCGACATCAAAGGCCGGCGGATCAGGTGCAGCCCGCAGGTTCATGACCCCGGCCAGCACAAAGAGAATTAATCCTATCCCGCCGAACACCTTACCGAAGTTGCGGTGACGCAACATTTGAATGGCGAGCAAAATCCATCCGGTAAAGAAAAACAGATCAAACGTTAAGTCCATCCCGTAATCAATGAACCGCAGGCCGCGATACAACGCGACGGCTGACTCGCGCGCGCTTTCGGTGGTCGCCGATATAAACGCCTGACCCATTTTGCTCATGACGCTTCCCTGGATGATCATCATCTGCGCCATCACCGCACATGCGATGATCCCCAGAAGCGTTCCCACCATCTACTATTAAACTGGGGCTTTCGGAGCTCAGCAAACGTCTAAGTCCGACGAAGGACACCAGCCAAAGCACAGCGGCGCCCGCGAAGGCGAAGTGCAGCGCCATGTTTATGGCGATGTATTTCGGCGTGCCCCACGCGGCTAGAAATTCCTGCGTAGTCTTTGTCTCCGGACCGATGTAAGGGTCGGCGATTGCCAGCACCAGGTAGGCAACGATCCCCAGGAGGCCGCAAGCAGCACCGGCTCTATCATGCGCTGGCTATGATTCACGAAGCGGCTTTCCTCACCGGCAAGATAGACACGGAACCAAGAGCTGACCGGAAGCACGAGAGAGAAGAAAAGAGACTACCAGCCTCTTTCATCTTCAACTTCTGCTTATGCGCGTCCGGTGACGGATTCTTAGGTTGCGCTCGACGTTAATAGCGAAACGTCAGCGCAGCGTCAAGCGGTAAATTGGAGAGATTATTTCTTTAGCCAACCGAACAAACCGTGCACGACGGTCTCGCGGTTCTCTTCATAGATCGCTCGGGTGAGCGGGATATTCATCGGACAGGCTTTCACGCAATTCTGCGCGTTGCCGCAGTTCGTGATGCCGTCGTCGCCCATCAACGCTTCCAGACGCTCTTCGCGATCCATCGCGCCGCTCGGATGCATATTGAAGAGGCGCACCTGCGCGATCGCCTGCGGGCCGATGTAGTTGTCGCCATCGTACTGCGGACAGGCTTCGAGGCAGCAACCACAGGTCATGCAGCGCGAATACGCGTAGCGCTCCATCACGTCTTCCTGATCCATGCGCGGGCCGGGGCCGAGGTCGTGACTGCCGTCGAGTTCGACCCAGGCATGCACGCGTTTCAAGTGATCGAACATCTGCGAGCGATCGACGACCAAGTCGCGCACGTTCGGGAATTTCGACATCGGTTCGAGCTTAATCGGCTGATCGAGGTTATCAACGAGCGCCGAGCATGATTGTCGCGCGCGGCCATTGATCACCATTGTGCAGATACCGCAAACCTGTTCGAGACAATTCATGTCCCACGACGGCGGCGTTGTTTGCTTGCCCTGTCTGGTGACCGGATTCTTGCGAATCTCCATCAGGCACGAGATGACGTTGAGATTCTTGCGGTAAGGAATCTCGAACTCCTCCCAGCGCGCGGGCGCGTCGGGATTGTCGCGGCGTTTGATATGAATCTCGACTGTTTTGCTCATTGATTCCTAACTAACCCTGACGTCGCCCGTTGGTCCGCTTAAGTTCCCGGGCTTCTGCTCCATGTCACTCTTCGGAATCTGTGGGGCGCCGCCTTTTTGCGGCGAGCCCGAAGCCGCCGCAGTTTCTTTCTTATCAGCCGAGTAATCGCGTTTGCGCGGCTGAATCAGGGAAACGTCCACCGGATCGTACGAGAACACCGGGCCTTCACCTGAGTATTCGGCAATCGTCGTCTTTAGCCAGTTTGCATCATCACGTTCCGGAAAGTCAGGTTTGTAGTGCGCGCCGCGCGATTCGTTCCGATTGAGGGCGCCCAGCGTAATCACACGCGCCAGCTCGAGCATATTGTCCAAATGTCGTGCATGCGGCAAAGCCATGGTCGCCCAAAGATTCGAGTCGTTGATCGAGATGCGCTGATAACGATCCATCAGTTCGAGCAACTTCTCGTCCGTCGCTTTCAGACGATCGTTGTAGCGAATAACCGTGACGTTGTCGGTCATCACTTTGCCCATCTCTTCGTGCAGCTTGTACTGGTTCTCGGTTCCGCTCTGCTTTATCAGTCCCTCGTTAATTTCCTGCTGGCGCTTCGTTTCCTGTTCGTAAATCCGCGAACCGTTTGCGCCGTTCCGCTCGACGTTCTTCGCCCATTCGAGCGCCGCCGGCGCCGCGACGAAACCGCCATACACGCAACTGACCAGTGAGTTCGCTCCGAGACGGTTTGCTCCATGAATCGAGTAGTCGCACTCGCCCGCCGCCAGCAATCCGGGAATATTTGTGTGCTGCTTGAAATCAACCCACAGCCCGCCCATCGAGTAGTGCACGCCGGGGAAGATGCGCATCGGCACATGTTTCGGATCGTCGCCGACAAACATCTCGTAGATTTCGAGAATCGCGCCGAGCTTGCGATCCAATGTTTCAGCCGGGATATGCGTTACATCGAGAAAGACCTGGTTCTCGCCACTAACGCCGAAGCCCTCGAGACAAATTTTGAAAATTTCGCGCGTGGCGATGTCGCGCGGCACCAGGTTGCCGTAAGCCGGGTACTTCTCTTCCAGAAAATACCAGCGCTCGTTCTCAGGGATCGACGAAGGCGATCGATTGTCGCCTTTGCCCCGCGGCACCCAGACGCGGCCGCCTTCACCGCGCGCGGACTCGCTCATCAGACGCAACTTGTCTTCGCCGGGGATCGAGGTGGGATGCACCTGGATGAATTCGCCGTTCGCATACTTCGCGCCCTGCTGGTAGCACGCCGCGACTGCGCTGCCCGTGCAAACCATCGAATTGGTTGATTTGCCGAAGATGAGTCCGGGACCGCCGGTAGCGATGATGACAGCGTCCGCGGGGAATGCTTTCAGCTCGAGCGAGCGCAGGTTCATCGCGACCAGGCCACGACACACCTGATGATCGTCGAGTACCAGCGACATCATTTCCCAGCCTTCGTACTTCTTAACTTTGCCGGTGACTTCGTAGCGACGGACCTGCTCATCGAGCGCGTAGAGTAGTTGCTGACCAGTCGAAGCTCCCGCGAAGGCTGTGCGGTGATGCTTCGTGCCGCCAAAGCGGCGAAAATCCAATAAGCCTTCGTTCGTGCGCGAGAACGGCACGCCCATGCGATCGAACAGGTAAATGATCGCCGGCGCCATTTCACACATCGCTTTTGCCGGTGGCTGGTTGGCAAGAAAGTCGCCGCCGTAAACCGTGTCGTCGAAGTGCTCCCACGTCGAATCGCCTTCGCCCTTCGTGTTGACGGCGCCGTTGATGCCACCCTGGGCACACACGGAATGTGATCGCTTCACAGGCACGACGGAAAACAACTCGACGTTGTGCCCGGCTTCAGCAATCTTCATCGCCGCCGCCAAACCGGCGAGGCCGCCCCCGACAACTGCAATATTGATTTGACTAGCCATCTTTCGTTTTGACCGCTACAAGATTCCGCGCAGCAATCCGCCCGGCCGGATGAATGCGACTGCGGCGTTAATGCCGACGAAAAGCAGGACAACTCCAAAGCCGATACAGGCGTAACCGGCCAGACGCTGCGCGCGCTCGCCGATCGTAATTCCCCAATCGACGAGGAACAGCCAAATACCGTTCGCGAAATGCCAGACCGTCGCCGTGATTCCGACCATGTAGACGATGAAGATTGGAATCATGCGGAACTCGCGCGAAACAATCTCGAACGACTGCTCGGGATGATGCGCCACCGAAACTGTGTTCAGACCCGGAATCATTCCAAATCTAAAGTTCAGAACGTGAAACAAGATAAAGAAGAATAGAATGACGCCGGTAACGCGCTGAACCGTGTAGAACCAGTTGCGCGGATATGGATAAGCGAGATTGTTGGGTCGCGCTTCGGCCGTGATGACCAGGCCGTAAACCGCGTGATAGATCAACGGGATGAAGATGCCGAAGATCTCGACTAAAAGGATGTACGGAATCGCCTGGAGATCTTCGACCGCTTTATTGAAACTGGCGGCGCCGGCGATGGCTTTGGAATTCGTATAGAAGTGCTCCAGCAGAAAGAAGCCCAGCGGCATGATGCCGCTCAACTGATGGAGCTTTCGCAAGACGAAAGTCCGGCTCAGACGAATCGCCAAAGGAGATCTCCTTTTCGGATTTGCTCAATCAAGGTCAGCGAACTCAGCGGGAATTTGATAGCTTGCAATAGCAAGGAAAATTATAGAGCGGCGACGCGCAAATGCAAAACGCGGCAGTTGTACTTCGTGCTTTGTACTTCGTGCTTTGGACTTTAGATGACCGAAGACGACTACAACCCTTTCCCCGAACCCGTCGTGATCGAGATCACTGACGTCTTCGATCTGCACACGATTCCGCCCAAACAAGTAAAGGCAGTCGTTGAAGAATACCTGCTCGAAGCGCACGCGAAGGGTTTGCGCGTAGTGCGCATCATTCACGGCAAAGGCATCGGCGTGCAACGCGAGATTGTACGCGCAGTGCTGGAGCGAACTGACTTCGTATTGGATTGGACTGATGCGCCGCCGGAGGCGGGAGGATTGGGTGCGACTATTGTGCGACTCGCGGAACGTACTTAGTTGTGGTCCGCCAACGTCCGCCCACCAGTCGTTTGGTTGTAATCTTCACCCGCTTCTCGTCGGCTATCGTGGCATCCTCGACGATTTCCAGGACCTTCTTCGGCCGGTCGTTAAGAACAACAAATTCCTCGGTCATGTGCAGGCAACATCCGGATTTGCTGAAAGTGCGCAGACGCTTGCGCCGCGCATCGCGTTCGAGCTCGCCGAGACGCCCCGTTTGTGAAAGCTCGGTAAACTCCTCGTTTAGGATGAATCGTCCGGCGCGCGGCAGAAACAGATAAATCTGATACGAGGGCGCTCCGTAACCGCCGTTCCGTCCGTCACACAACGCGAGATCTTCAATGCCGTCGAAGTTGTAATCAGGAAAGCTCACCGCGCTTTGCTGGGAGAGGCGCGTGATGTTCGCGCTCGGCTGATCATTTTCGCCAAGCATGAACGAGGTGTCAGGAAGCTTGAAGACTTGAAATGGACTCCGGTGATTCTTTTTGAAGAGCGTGTACGTCGCGGGGCCCTCGCAGATCTTGTCCTCGCATCCGGCAACTTCGATCCGCACGTCGTAAAGCTTTGACGCACTCTTCACCTCGAACTGGACCTGCGCGGCAGCACACGTGCAGAACAGAAGTAGCGAAACGAGAATTTTAATCATTTCCTGGTTCGCAGCTTACGGCTTGTCGGTAACGACCAGTTCCTTCACCGGCGTCCCATCGCTCCACTTCCCCATAAAGCGTTGCTGCGGTGTGTTGCCAAGTGCGAACTGACGATTCTTTCCCGAGAAGGCGGCATCGCACAACCCGTCGAAGAGTTTCCAGAGTCCATAGTAATCCATGGCGTCGGTCATGGGAGTTCGGGAATCAATGCGTGCCGGGCCATCATTTGCCGAACCACCCGGGGGACCAGACCGTCTTGCCGTTAAGTCGCCCTCACCGTTGTCGTACTCTGCGTTAGGCGCTGTCGGCGCGCGGTGCCCTGCGATCAGACCGGGTCGTCCTCGTTCGTCGCTGACTAACAATACGAAATCTTTGTTGTCGGCCGAGATTTGTTTCGTTTCGTAATAGATTCTCTTCGCATCGTGATCGGCAACCAGACTGTCGCGGTCTCCGGCGATCGAAAGCAGCAAGGTGCTACTCGGAATTTTGCTCAAGTCCGCGATTGGGACGCTCACCGGAGCGCGTGTCATACCAGGTTCAATGGCCATCACGGCCCTGATCTGCGGGAGCTTATTCTCGCCGGCCAACGCCGCCAAACTGGCCGCCAGCACGCCACCAAGTGAATGCCCGACGGCGGCGACTTTATTCAAGTCAGGCCGCACGTGACCGGGCTCGCTTTGCAACCGTGCGAACGCGGCGCTGACGGCAACAAGTGTGTTTGGAATAAAGTCTTCGCGTCTGGTCAGGATGCTGGACTGATAGCGCGGGAACACCACGATGTTGCCGCGCTTCACAAGATGATCGATCCACGCGCCGTAATACAGTGGATTGGTACCGCCCCATCCATGCAGGAAAACAACCACCGGCGCGGTCTTCGGCTTTGGCCGATCAGGTTCGTAGATCCAGTATTCTTCGCCACCCTGCCCATACCGGTTCTTGATCACAGCTGCATGTGGCTTTTGTTTCCCGCCTGGCCCAGTGTCCGGCTGCGCTGGAGGAGTCGGCAACTGCTGCGACCTCACGGGCAAAGTCAGAAGCAAAACGGCAATAACGATGAGACTTCGAACCATACAAATTCTCGTCGAGTCAGAATACGAACTTAACTCAGGTATTCACTTGGACGCGAGATGTCGCGAAAGAGTTTGATTGGATGTCTTATTGAAATGGTGCCCCCGGCGCGATTCCAACGCGCGACCTCTCGCTTAGGAGGCGAGCGCTCTATGCAACTGAGCTACGGGAGCACGAACCAGGAATGGTACAACTGTCAGTGGTCAGTTGTCAGTTGTCAGTTGTCAGTTGTTATTCATCCAACCGTAAGTTGGCGCTTTCCGGTTTGAAATGCGCTTGACCACGGACCACTGACGACTGACCGGCTCACGACTGATATTTGATTAGCGACCTCACGTCGTAACCGTCAAGCTTCTTTCGGCCGGGCAGGAACTCGAGCTCAACGACGAACACGAGCCCTTCGACTGTACCGCCGAGTCCCTCCACCAGGTCGCACACCGCTTTCGCGGTACCGCCGGTGGCGAGCAAGTCGTCGGCGATGATGACGCGGTGCCCGTTGCTGATCGCGTCCCGATGGATTTCCAGAGTGTCCTGGCCGTATTCGAGGTCGTAAGAGATCGACGCGCGCTCAGCCGGCAGTTTCTTCGGTTTCCGCACAGGCACAAAACCGGAGCCAAGGTGATAGGCGAGCGCCGGCGCGAAGATAAAGCCGCGCGCCTCGATGCCAATCACGGCATCGATCTTGGTCCCTTCATATTCCGCCGCGAGCGCATCGACGGTTTTGCGCAAGCCTTCCGGATGCTTGAGAAGCGTCGTGATGTCGTAAAAGTTGATACCCGGCTTGGGAAAGTCAGGCACTTCGCGAATTAGTTTTTTCAGGTCGTCCATGAACGTTAAATTAACCAACAAAGTGGTCGTGACCTTCGATCTACGTGCCCTCGCCTTCTACATGAAGTCAGATTTGCAAAAGCATTCACCCAAAGGCGCAAGAGACCGTATAAGGCCACGCAAAGTAAAGCGCGACATGATATCATCCCCGCGATCTTTTCCTGCTAACCCCAGCGCTGGAAACCTAACCTCGGCTTGTGGAGCATGCGAGTTTCAAACTTGCTCAAACGGCTCGCAATCTTCTTCACCGCATTCTGCGCGTCTGCCATTTCCGCGGCCGCCCAACAACCGCAAAATCAAAATCCAGATGTAATCAGAGTCAACACATCCCTCGTCCAGACGGACGTGATGGTCTTTGATAAGCAGGGAAAATTTGTTGACGGGCTAAAGCGCGATCAGTTCGTGCTCAAGGTTGACGGCAAGCCGCGCGAGATTTCTTTCTTTGAGCTCGTCAAAGCCGGCAGCTCGAGCGAGGAGGCGCAGCTCGCGGCCGCGCGCGGCGTAGCGTCTAACGCCGGGGCGCCGGCGCCACTGGATCGGGGACGCCTGGTGTTTTTCTTTATCGACGATCTTCACCTGTCGGAAGGAAGTATGCATCACGCGCGAAAACTGCTGGCAGAGTTTGTCGATCGCGAGATGAGACAAAACGATCAGGTGGCGCTAATTTCCCCCAGCGGTCAAATCGGCTTTCTGCAGCAACTGACCGACAACAAGCAGGTGCTTTTGAAGGCTATTGAGCGGATGCGCGCTCGACCGTTCAAATCGGGCGACTATCAATCGCCACCAATGTCAGAGTTTCAGGCGCTGCGCATCGATATGCGCGACCGCGATGTGCTCGATCCCTTCGTCGATCAGGTTTTGCGAGATAACCCATTGCTCGGTCGCGCGCGCGCCGAAGAAGAGGTACGGGCGCGCGCATCCGCTATGCTGCGAATGGCCGCGGTGGGAACCACCAACACTTTGGCTTCGCTCCAATGGGTGATGGAAAAGTTTCGTTCGGCGCCGGGCCGCAAGGTGCTGTTCTTATTATCCGACGGCTTTTTTCTCGACTCCCGAAACTCTGATTCGTATGCGCGTCTGCGGAAGGTAACTGCTTCGGCCGCGTCTTCTGCGTTCGTAATCTATTCGATCGATGCGCGCGGGCTGGCCAACTTGCAGCCCGATGCGAGCACGCCGGTACTTTTTGATACCTCCGGCCGGATGACGCGCGGGACCATGGGTGAACTCGGCGCGTCGCAAGACGTACTGAATGCCCTGGCGAACGACACGGGCGGAAGGGCTTTCTTCAACAGCAACGCTTTGTCGGTGGCCGTCACCAGGGGGCTGAACGACGCCTCGGTTTACTATCTGCTCGCTTGGCGGCCAGACCCGAACGAAGAGCTCAATCCGAAACAACGACGGCTCGAGCTCAGTGTGATTGATCGTCCTGATTTGCACGTGCGCTCACGAAATAGTGTTGGTGAGGCGCCCAACGCCGCCCCGAAGAAGGCGGCGGCGCCGAGTGGAACCAGCAGAACGAACGAAGTCCGCAAGGATCTGCAAGCCGTAATGCCGAAGTCAGGCTTTCCCGTTAACCTCACCCTAAACTTCATCAACAGCGTCGAGAAGGGTGATGTGCTGATCAGCTCAGTCAGGCTGGTGCCGGCCACGCTTCATTTTGAGAACAAAGCCGGAGTTCCCACCGCGGCCATTCTGCTGACGGGCTTAGTTCTGAATGACGAAGGCAAGGTGCTGGATTCGTTCGACAAGCGATTGAACGTGCGCGCGAAATCTGCCGCAGACACCGAACGACCGCCGGACATTCTCTACACCAACTATTCAGTTTTGAAGCCCGGTCTGTACCAGGTCCGCGTCGTGGCTGCGGATGAAAATGGGGGGGCGGCGGGAAGCGCCTGGGAGTGGATTGAAATATCGGATTTTTCCGCGAAGAAACTCGCGCTGAGTTCGCTCCTCGTTGGCGAGCGCAAAGGCAGGTCCACCACTAATGACAGTACCCTCCCCGACGCCAACGCCGATCCGCTGTTAGCTCAGGTTGGTCTTAATGTCGCTCGCCGTTTCGCTTCATCCTCCTATCTGCGCTTTGTGACGATCATCTATAACGCCGCGAGCGGGCCGGGGACAGCAGGCGGTAATGGAAGTCCGCCGCCCGCCGGCCTCACGCCGCCGGCCAAACCTGACCTGGCGGTGCAGATCCAGGTGTTTCGCGATGACGAACCGGTGGTAACCGACCCACTACACCGGATAAGCACTGAGGGCGCGACGGATCTGGCGAGAATTCAGTACGCCGCGGAGCTGAAACTCGCGGGGCTTGCGTCCGGCAGCTACATGCTGCAAGTCACCATCATTGATCGCATCGCCAAGGCCTCAGCCTCACAACGTTTCAAATTCTGGGTTGACTGAACACGGGTTTAGTCTTAGCTTGTCCCCCGCGTGCCCCAATAAAACAATCCGAGGATAAGCTGCGATGAAACGACGTGATTTCATGATCAGCAGCGCCGTGGCCGGCGTTGCTCTCGCTTCCGAACGCGCGGTGAAAGCTAACGCGCCGACCATGCTGATTCCGGCAGCGGTCAAACCCTTAGTCGTTGCTTCATCTAACGGCAACCGATTCAAGAATGGCGGTGACGTGACGTGCGTGCAGAAAGCGTACTCAATGATCACCAAAGGTGACGACGTGCTCGACGCCCTGGTCGCCGGAGTGAACATCGTTGAGTTGGATCCACTGGACGACAGCGTCGGTTATGGCGGACTGCCGAATGCTGATGGAGTTGTTCAGCTTGACTCGTCGGTGATGCACGGGCCCAGGAAACAAGCGGGCGCAGTCGCCTGTTTGGAAGGAGTACGGACGCCTTCGCTCGTCGCGAAAGCCGTCAGCGAACAGACTGACCATCATTTGATTGTCGGCAAGGGCGCGCAGGACTTCGCGCGCGGCATGGGATTCAAGATTGAAGACGATCTGAACACCGCGAACTCGCGCGCCCGATGGCTTGAGTGGAAGCGTCGCATCGACCCTCTGCACTATCTCGATCCGAAAAAACGGGCCGAGGCCGGACGCCGCGCGACTGAACAGATGTTAGCTGAGGGACTCTTGCGCGCAGAGAATTTGCACGGAACGATCAATTGCGACGGCATCAACTCAAAGGGCGAGATTTGCGGCGTCACCACGACCAGCGGTTTGGCCTGGAAGATTCCCGGCCGGGTGGGTGATTCGCCGATTCTCGGAGCTGGTTTATATGTTGATGGCGGTGTCGGCGCCGCAGGCTCGACCGGTCGGGGCGAAGCGAATCTCTACAACCTGTGTTCATACCTGATTGTCGAAGAGATGCGGCGCGGCGCGCACCCGAAAGATGCGGGGATGACGGCTTTGAAGCGGATCCAGGCAAATACGATCGAGAAGCGTCTGCTGAACAGTCGCGGGCTGCCGAACTTCGGGATCAACTTTTATATTCTGAATGCGAAAGGCGAGTACGCCGGCGTCACGATGTACCAGGGTGTGAATGCGCGGTTCGCAATCTGCAACGACAAAGGTCCGCAGACGCTGCCGTCTGATGGTTTGTTGCCGGGAAAACCGGCGGACTAAAAACAGTTTCAGGTTTCAAGTTCAAAGTTTCAGGTTCGGCTTCGGACCTGAACTTAGACATGAAACCTGAAAGTTAATCTGAGATCTGAGATCTGAGATCTGAGATCTGAGATCTGAGATCTGAGATCTGAGATCTGAGATCTAATTATTCGACCGGTTCGATCACGAGCTGCTTCTTTTCTTTGTGACGCAGCACCGACAGGACCTGTTTCTCTTTCTTGTTAAACTGATGCGTAAAAATCCAGCCGCCACGGCCGACGAGGCGGCCATTAATCATTTCGATCACGTCGCCTTCCTTTAATCCCGCACGGGCGGCAGCACTTTCCGGTTCTACGCCGACAACCAAAACACCTGAACCACCCCATTGCGCATAATATTTACCCGAGAGCGTTATCGCTTCAATCCCGAGGGTCAAGCCTCCTCGCCAGCGAACCTTCGGCATTTCAAACTGCCAGTCGAAGACCGGTTGAAACGCGCCGCCCAGCTTTACTACGATAGAAAGCGACTGCTTCAACTTCGGTCGTTCGACGGTGAACTTCACGTCCTCGCCACTGCCGGCCTTGGTGAGCATCTCGGAAAACTCTTCAGCGCCCTTCACGTCGTTTCCGTTGACGCGCAGGATCACGTCTCCAACCTTCAGCTTGGCAAAGGCCGCCGGGGTGCCGGGCAGCACCGAAGTCAACAGGATGCCGACTTCGTTGTCGATTAGATCCTCAAGCTCTTGCTCGCTCCAGCCGAAGGCCATCAGGGATTTCTGCGACGACTCATCAACTTCTTCACCACGAATTCCCAAAAGAGGACGGGGCACGCTCGACTGGCGTTCGAGCACGCGTTTTGTGGCCGCGTGCACCGCAGCAGCCGTCAATAGCCGCGCGTTGTTACCTTCGATTGCATCAACAATACCGAGTGTCTTGCCCGCTTGATCGCAGGCGACGCCGCCGATTACATTTGGCGATAGTTGAATGCCACGCAGCTGCAAACCTTCCAGGTCGGTCTTCGCTTTTACCTTGGCTTGGGCGATTTTTGCTTCCGTCTTGCCGATGCGAACGAGAATCGTGTAAGGCGTCTCGGTAGAGACTCGCTCAGGAGCAAATAATTGCACGTTCTGGCCGTCGCTAACTTTCTTGTGTGCACTGCCCGAGATCTCTCCCGTCGTTGCCGCCTGAGTGAGTTGCAGTACCGACAAACCGGTTAGGCCATCCACGCCGATGTAGCGTGCGCGGAAAGTCCTGCCGTCCTGCGTCATCACCGTCAGATCGGGCTGCATTCGCGGAGCACGCGGCAAACGGCGGTGCGCGGCATCTCTGGATTCATCAGGTTCATCCGGCGGCGCCAGCAGACTGGAACGCTGGATTTCCATTTCGGCGGCAACTTGCGGCAGGCGCGCGACGATGGTCTTTCCGTCCTCGAGCGCCACGCCCGCAATGATGCTGGCATGCGCGTCCGCGTTCACGTCTTGCGGAGTGATAGTCGCGATCGAGCCGGGTTCATTTCGCAGCAGATAACGAAGCAACTTCACACCGGTGAGGCGATGCACGATCGTCACCACCTGCGGCGCGACCGGTTCCTGATCCTTAACCATCGTGACACGCGAAGGCCGCGGCGTTGGCTTGCGCACACTTTTCTGCGCTTTGGGCGATTGCGGCTGAGTCGGCTCGGCAGTTTGTGCCGGCTTGATTGGTGCGACCGGCGCGGGCGTCTGCACGGTCTGTGCCGTCGCGCTCGCGCACAACAGCGAAGTTGCGACCCACGTCAGAACGAACAAGCCAAATGATTTCAGACTACTTCTCATTTCAGTACTACCAAACCCTACTATTGCCTGTGTAACTTACCGGGACGCGGTTCCCCACCAAACTTTGCGAGCCAAAACTAACCGGAGGCAAAGAAATTTTCTTTTTCGTTCCGCGCTCGTCTTCGACCGCGAACACGACCGGTTTTGAAGGAGCATTCACGTAAGCCTGATCGCCCTGATGGATAGTCCGGGCGGGCAGTACGCTGTGATCCTCTGACCGCACCCGCGAACCAGCTCCCCGCTTACGAGGCGTGACGCTTGAAGCAGTTTGAGCGGCTTCGTCAGGCGTGTTCACGTCGGTCGTATCGCTGGGGGCCGGCGCCGTATCCGGGGAATGGCTCGCCGTCGCTCCCGGCGAAGGTTGCTGCACGGTCGCCACTTGCGGGGACGGCTCAATATCTCTCTGCGCGACCCAGACCAGAGTCCCACCTACCATGACAAAAAGCGCGGCTGCCGCCAGCGCAGGCGTTCGAATCAGGCGCGCGAAGAACGGTTCTCGGCTGGGCGCCTGCTCGCGGGCAATCCGCGCGCGCAGACGCATTTCGAAATCCGCGGGCGCGACCACCGGATCGAGACTGCCCACTAGCTGGCGCAGCTCATTTCGTTCGGCGCGAAAGTCGCGACAACCGGCACATAGTGACAAGTGCGCAGTCGCCCTTTCGCTCGGTCGCTCTCCCAATTCCAGTTCGTCAATCTGTTGCCGCGTAAAGCGGCATTCAAGGCTTCTCATGTTTACACCACCTGAACATAATTCCGCATTTTGTCGCGCAGGAAATTCCGCGCGCGATTGATCCGCGATTTCACCGTGCCTTCGCTGGTTTGCAAAATCGCGGCGATTTCGTCGTAGCTCTTGCCTTCCACATCGCGCAGCACCAGGGGCGCGCGATACCTGTCCGGGAGAGTGCTGATGGCCCGCTTAATCACGGCTCGCTTCTCCGCGTCGATGAGGGCAATGTCCTGTAAAGGCTGTTCGTCCACAGGCTGAAAATCCATCAACTCTTCGCCGTCGGGCGAAGTTAAGAGGCCGGTGAGCGAAACCAGTCTCCGTCGCTTGCGCTTGCGTAACTCGCTAATCGCCACGTTGGTGGCGATGCGGTAGATGTAAGTCGAGAACGCATGCGTCGTTTGATAGCGGCCGGCGGCGCGATAGACCCTTATGAAAGTCTCCTGTGCCAGATCCACCGCTGTGTCATAATCGTTCACCATCCGATAGATGTAGCTCGTAATCTGGTTGCGATAACGCCCAACCAGCTCGGCGAACGCATCTTCGTCGCCGGCCAGCGTTCCTTCCAGCAAAGCGTGATCGGTAGCGGGCTGCACAACCAACGCCGGCGCGGAGGCCGCAGCGGCAAAATCAAAATGCTTAACTGAACTTAACGCTCTCATGGGCAGGCAGGCTCTTCGGGTGCTTCCACCCGCAACGCCGAATCCTCGGAATTCCTGCGGGTTTTGCAAGCAGACATTATACACCGCTGCCTGCGACGCTCAGTGGTGAACACGCTAAACAGGGGGGTAGGTTCCAAAAAGGCGTGGAAAGCCATTTTCCAGTCATCATCTGTCATTTTTCCTTTGTCATTTTGACTGGCTTTGCGTGGAGCATCGACGGGTAAGAATCGATAGCACGTCCGAGGCAACGACTGACGGAGTTCCCGACGAAGCCGAAGGCTCACTCAACTCGACGTCGAAGGGCAGTCCGCAACCCTAATGACAAGTCAAATCTCAAATGCCAAATAAAAATGGTTTTTATGCGACCCTAAGAAAACAGCCTAGTCGGTTCCGCTGGCAGCGTCCGGATGCTGGAAAACTGAATCATCCGTCTTTACGCCGTAGGTGATGGTCATCACGCGCGTTTCCGTCGCTTGTTTGCCGTCCACGTACACAACCGTACGGTAAGGCACAAGGGTGCTCTGCGCGTAACGGTAATCGTAGAAGCGCTTCATGATTTTGATCGGTGTGGATGGGGCGGGCAGCGGATCTTCGTATTCCAGCCAGAGCACGCGCAGCGATTTGACGCTAATAAAGTAACGCGTCTTGTTGTTCGCTTTATCGGTGAGGTCAAGGACGTACAAATCGATTCCCTGCTGCTTGTCTTTACCGGCTGACGTCAACTTCGAATCGTTCTCTTTGTAACGCAGCAGCGCCTCGATACTGTGCGTTTGCTGCGAAAGGAACTCGGCCATGGTGTCCGCGCGCGGGGTAAACGGCGATCCATTGATGATGCCAAAAATACGCTCGCCGTTTTTGACCAGTGTGAACTCAGTCTGAGCCGTCTTCTGATCGAGCCGAATCCTGTCCTTCTCAAACTTATCACCGGCGATGAAGCGTCGCTGGTAGCGGACCTCTTCAGGCCGGCCTTCCGACGTCATCCGCGACATGCGCCCATTCTCCAAGCCGGTTTTGCGAACCTGGGACAGGCCCGGCCGCGTGCCGTGAACGATGATGACGCTTTCGGCGATTTGCTCAGCCGTAAATTCTTTCTGCGCCATGGCGGTCGCGGGCGCAAAAAAAATCGCGCCCAGTGCCAGCGCGGCAAAGAGGCTTGAAATAATTGATTGAGGCAACTTCTTACGATTCATACCTTAGATTCGGCTCTAACTCTGGTGACGAACTCCGCTCAGCTTTGGGCGGGGCGGATTGTAGCACAGCGAACCACCGGACACGGATGCGAGCCAACGGATAGATGCGCGGGACAATCGGAGTGGATGTCTCAGGTTTGACAATAAGGACGCCTGAAGTTACGTTGTTTTCGCTTCCGAAAAATCAAAATTAGACGTGGGCGGCAGCGTAACTTAGGGAAAAGGGGCGTGCGCCGTCAGCGGTTTGGAGTCGCAAATCTCATGAAACGTGTAGGCATTTTAGTGGGGCGGGAAAAGACGTTTCCCGAAGCATTGATCCGTAATATCAACGAGCGCGGCGAGGGCAAGGTCACGGCTGAGTACCTGGTTCTCGGGGGCGTCAAGCACGACGATCCGCCACCTTATGATCTGGTGATCGATCGCATCTCGCACGAGGTGCCGTTCTATCGCGCCACGCTGAAGCGTCTGGCGCTCGAAGGAACGATCATCGTCAACAACCCGTTTTGGTGGTCGGCCGACGACAAGTTCTTCAATTATTCGCTGGCGACGAAACTTGGTGTCGCTGTTCCGAAGACGGTCCTGTTGCCGCAAAAGGATTACATTCCGGGCATCGTGAGCGAGAGTCTGCGCAACCTGGAATTCCCGCTCGACTGGAAGGCCATTGTTGATTACGTCGGTTTTCCCGCGTTCATGAAACCTTTCGATGGCGGCGGCTGGAAAAATGTTTCGAAGGTGAACTCGCTCGAGGAACTGATTCACGAATACGACCAGACCGGAACACTGTGCATGACGCTGCAGGCTGCCGTGGATTTCGATCAGTTCGTGCGTTGCTACTGCATCGGCCAGGAAGAGGTGATGATCATGCCGTACGATCCGCGCAAGCCTTATCTTTCCGGCGAGCAGTACGTCTATGATCCGAATTACCTTTCGCCGGAATTGTCGGCCCGCGTTAATCATGACGTGCGGACACTGTGCTCGGCGCTGGGCTACGACATCAACACGGTTGAGTTTGCGATCCAGGGAGGCATTCCGTACGCCATCGACTTCATGAATCCCGCGCCGGATGCGGAGCTGGCATCCGTCGGCGAGTTCTATCACAACTGGGTGACTGAGGCAGTGACGAAGATGGCGTTCAAGCGACTGAGTGAGACGGTTGAGCGGCCGGAGTATCGCTGGGATGCGTTGCTGAATCCGCCGCCGCGAAAATTGGATGCCGTCGCGTCAGCGTCCGAACAAGCGGGCCGCACGGTGAAACCGAAATCTGAGAAGAAATCTACGAAAGCTCGCGGAGCTCAAAAGTAGAACGGTTAGCCGCGGAGCGGCGAGATGTTTATAGCTTTCCTTTCGCTTGGTTACGACGAGGCCGGAATGCGGGTGCATTTTGCCGGCCTTATCACTCCTGGATAGCCGCCACTCCTATAAACATTCGGCGCTACGGCGCCACACATGTCCGGGTGAACGTTACGCGCTTACTTTAATGTCGCGGCGACGTGACAAAAACTTCCGCACCACCAACGCGCCCGACCAGCCAATGATCGATGACGACGCCAGGGCCCAGCCCGCGCCCGCGACGATCTGATCGAGAAATGACCCGGTCAGGGCCACGAACAACGCAGCAAAGCTGACTCGCGCGGAAAACTGCTGAACACGGCCGGCGCTCTCAAGCCAATTCATCCGCCGCAACTCAGCAGATAAATAGTCATCATCGTCGTTGAGACGCGAATAGTAGTCGGCTTCAGTGCGCGCCATCCGCTTGGTCGCGGCATCGGGCGCAACGCGCGACGCGTCCCGGTAATGATGAATGACATGGGCCAGCTTCCCGTCACCCAGGGCAATCTCAGCCAGTCCAACATTAGCGCGAAACGCATCCGGATCGATTTCGATCGCTGAGCGAAATGCTTTGGCGGCACGTGCCGGCTGTCCGAATTCGGAGAAGCTTTCGCCGACGCGCTCGGCCAGACGTGCGTCTGCGTCGCCTCGCCGCAGCGACAGCCTAAGGGCGGCGCCTGCGCGGGCCAGCAAACGCGCATCGCTAAAGGCGGAAGCTTGTGACCGCAGCAGCCGCGCGAATTCGTAAATCAGGTGCGGATCATGCGGCGCCAGATGAAGGGCGCGCCGAAACGCTTCAGCCGATTCACGCAAACGTCCCGCGACGCGCAGCCGGTTAGCGATTGCGCGCAGCATCTGCCCGCGTTCGGCGTCGTCATCAACTGCGCCAGAAGGGTTTGCGACCCGGTTCTCAATTCGATGCCGCGCGTTTTCGTCAGCGTTTTCAAGCACGGACGGTGCGGCAATCCCCAGTCGATTCACCTGCTCAAGAAGTTCTTTCGGATCGCATAAGTAGTCGCGCAGCTCGCACGCGCGAGCGTCCAGCTTCTCCTCCGCAACCCGGGGAAAGAGTGCGCTAATCATTTCGCGGAACTTTCGGCCGCCGCTCGCAAAAACAAAGTTCCTGCCTTTGCCGCTGATCTCAATTCGGTAACGATAGCGAACTCTGCCCCCGCGACGCAGGGTACGCACGGCCGCGACTTCGACACGCTCGATCTCATCAACAGTTAGTCTTGGACGCCGGCCGCGCACAAGCCGCTCGAACAGCGGCAGCAGCCCGGAACGAAGCAGAGTAAAGCCGTCGAAATAGAGCCGGTCAGTCGCGATAATTACGGGAATCACAATCCAGGCAGACGCCAACACTACCAGCGCGGCTAAATCCCTGTTAGTGCGCAGCAGAATGACGGAGACAAATGTCAGCAGCGCGGCAAACGCGAAGTAGCCCGCCGGTGACACGCGAATACTCGCCATCAAGTCACGCTTCAGCGTCGCCCCGCGAGCGCACGGATTATCGCGCAACGTTTCGAGAAGTTGTTTCTGGGTTACTTCGTTCACAAGAAAAATCTCAATCTCAGATCTAAAATCTCAGACCTCAGTTGTCTTTACTTAGACGCGCATTCGACCGGCACGTTCAGAGAAAAAGTGCCCCGAGTTGCGCCGGGTTCAGTGTAACGCAGGTCGGCGATTTGAACGATGGTCTGGCTGACGCAGTTCTCGTCCTGCACCCGCGCGATAGGAAAGCGCGCAAAGTTGAGCAGAATCCTCGCGCGTCGATCCTCCGCGGCCAATGCAGAGAGTTCGGCGGCGCGGCCGGTTGGCTTTTCGTAGCGCTTGAACACCGATTCCGGAGAATTGTGTTCATAGCCATTCAGGCTTGGTGGTGGGCTGGGTGAAGCGTCTGGTGAATTGTGCTGATAGCCGCTTACGATTGCTGGCGAGCTGGAGGAAGAGTCGGTGAGGCTGACAAAGTAGCGATAGATCGCGCGGTCAGTCTCTGCCACGCACGACCAACGCAAAGGATTCGCGAGCGTGGGCATCGCGGCCACTCTCAAAACACGTTCGTTGATAGGGCCCGCAGAGCGGGCCGCCAGGTCCCGTGCATGATTAAGTGCCGCACGGTGCGCTAACCCGAGCGCCCCCCAGTAGATGACAAGTCCGGCCAACGCCGCTACAGCAATTGTCCTTTCGCGGCCGCGACTGAGTTTAAGCACTCGTACAACGACTAAACTGAGCACCCCAACCAATAGCACGACGCGCGCGATGTTGATCCCGGCGAGACTCGGGTCAGGACGCGAAGCCACCAGAAAAGTCAGCCCCACAAATGCTGTCGCGAGCAGTGCCCACACAACCATCTTCGGCCAACCGCGTCGCGTGGCCAGAAAAGCGGCGCCGCCTACCAGCAGCAGAATGTACGGATCGACGATGAACACGAGATCGCCGTAAAACCAGCGACCGCTCCAGGGCAGAAACGGCCGCACGCCGTAGTTGTTCGTCCAGTCCAGCAACGGATGGGTAGCCGTCATAATCAGTGAAGCGAGCAACAATCCGCGAAATCGCGTCCGCGGTCCGGTGCCACGGAGGCGAGCGAAGAGGCGCTCTCCTAGCCAGATCAGCGTCGGCACAATGAATGCTAGCGCCATCACCCCGACAATCGAGTGAGTTATGCCGCGATGATGATGCAAGTAGGTCCACCGGTCAGTGACGAATCCGACGACGACATCCGAGTCCGGACTGTTCGCCGCAAGCATGCAAACTGTCGTCGCCAGTGGCGAGAGCCGCTCAAGTCCCGCTTTCGCTGCGGTCAGTCCAACCAGTGTGTGGGTAAATGGATCCATGCCGACGCGCGAGACTATTCGCCAACCAATATCCCGTCAGGCGCAATGATGAAGTCGTCGCACATAGGCGAGCTAGTCCAGCGTGCGCTGAAATCGTCAATGGCTCCTAAAACCCGTAAGGTTTGACGGTGCGAGTCATCGACGAACACCTGCATCTCAATTTGGTAGTTAGTTCCGGAAGGCCCAACACGCTCGACTGTGACGGGTTGGTCATTCCGCGCAAGGAGGTCTGAATAAGACAACTGGCGATACTGCGCCAGTATTTCAGTTAGAACCTGCCGCGCTTCGGTCTGATCCATCGAATGTCAATTCGACAAGCCTAACTATCTCAGAGGGTAAGGTCCATCGGCGGAGGGGCCGGTAATTGTTTGTGCCGGTCGGCATCAATTCGGAGGAGTTCGCGCACTGCTGCACGAGCGGCCGCTGACTCGCGAATCGGTTTGCCGTCTTTGTCTTTCGCGCTGCGCGCGGCGGATACCAGGTTGAAGAGCAAATCGGCAGCTTCCTTTTTCTTCCCCTGCTTATCGTAAACCAGCGCCAGCCGCAGGTTCGCCGATTCCGGCGTCACAATCGTCGCGTTTTGTCTCGCGAGGTCGGCATACATCGCGGCTGCTTCATCAAACTTTCCGTCCGATTCTTTCTTCTGCGCGAGTGCGAACTTTGCCAGCACGGCCACATCGCCGCTCCCGTTACTCAGATTCTGCAGCTCCGTCACGCCACGTTCGGGCTCTGTCACCAAAAGGTTACGGGCAATGAACAATTGCGCCTGGCTGCGGTACGGATCGCCATACTTGGCGGCGACTTTCTGAAATTCTTCGATCGCCCGTTTAGCGCGTTCCTGCTCAGTACTGAAAACCGGATCTTTCGAGGTTGGTGGCGGGGTCGGGTTAATTTCCGCCCGCGCAATCGCGATGGCGCGACCCATGGCGGCTTCAGCTTCGTCCGCTCGTTTCTGCCGCCAACGATAGATTCCGTATGCCGCCGCCGCCAGAACCACCACCGCCAGCAACACATAGAGCACCTGTCGCCCCCGTCCGGCAGTACGGGTCGCCACCCGATCGGCAAGCAACATCGTGGTGTCGCGAAACTTATCGTGCTTCAGCTCGCGGGCGCGCTTCTTTTTGTATTTAGCCAAGCAATTTCCTCTTGCAAGTTCGCACGGTGACGCGCGTTCAAAAATGTGTATGATCGCAGAAACAGCGAATTTAACGGCGGGTCTGGTGGATGTCAAGCAGGCGCCGGCCGCAACTTTCGCCCAGTGCGCGTCATCAAAGTCACCGGCTGAACTTAGTCATTTAGGGAATGTCGGACAGGGAACAAAACATCGGACGAGGGAGTCTAAGGGAACGTCGGCACGAGCAAGCGCGGTCGAACGGTTTTAAGCTTGTCGCGCCAGACGGAGCCGTTGGGGGTTTAGCGTGAGCTACGGAGAGCAAATCGCCCTTCGCACCCAGGCGGAGTTGAACGAAGTTGCTTCGGCAGCTTTAGTCGGTGTCCGTTCGACTGCTGAAGACCTGTTCCTTGAAAAACCGGAAGACCTGTTCCTGGAGAGATTGAAGCGCGGCGAGGCCGCAGCGTTCGAACAGTTGGTAGCGGAAAGAACCGGCGATATTTACGCGCTGCTTTATCGCCTGACCAGTGACCCTGAAGAAGCTCGGGACCTGACGCAGGAAACATTTTTACGAGCTTTCCAGGCGATAGCGAAATTCCGCGGTGACGCGGATTTGAAAACCTGGCTGTACCGGATCGCAATCAACCAGGCGCGAAATCGCTGGCGCTGGTGGCGCAGGAGACGCCGGGATGCGACGGTTTCACTGGACGCGCCGATCGGAGAACGCGAGCAGACGATCGCCACGCGCCTGGAAGACGCCAACGCCTCCAATCCTGAACAGGAAGCGCTCGCACATGAGCGCGAGAATCAGTTGCGCGAGGCTTTGCAGAGTTTGCGTAGCGCTTATCGTGAGGCCGTCGTGCTGAGAGATGTTGAAGGCCTGACGTACGAAGAGATTGCGGCGGCGCTGCAAATCAACATCGGGACCGTAAAATCGCGGCTGGCGCGGGGACGCCTGGAGCTGCGACGCAAGTTAGAAGGCTCTTTGTAAATTGAAAGTGAATGGTTGGCCAGCCCCGGCTTCACGGAGAACCGGTGCCAAAAGGGTCGAAGTGACGGCTGGACAGGGTGGCCAATTCGGAAGTGTGAGAGTGAGTTTGGAAACGTGGTCAGCAACAACACGTGAGCTTCACTCGACCATGGATGAATCGATAACGCCAACCTTGCAGAGCCGGCGTTGCTCCAGGGAAGAGCAGCCGGGGCTGGCCAGCCGTTCACTGAAAGGCAGAGGTCAGATGTCAGACGTCAGATATCAGATCAACGCGTGAACAAGACTGATTTCGATGTCTGATACCTGACATCTGAAGTCTGAGTTGTTATGAACTGTGAAGAAATTCAGGAGTCGCTTTCGCTCTATTGCGATGATGGGCTAGCGGATGCCGAACGCATCCGTTGCGATCGGCACCTCGAAGTCTGTCCGGTTTGCCGTGACGAGCTCGCGCAGTTTCGCGCCGTGCGGGTCAGTCTCGGGACAATGTCGCGGCCTTCAGTGCCTGCTGATCTAATCCCGGTAATCCAAAATGCGGTTCGCGCGGAGGTTTCAGTCCAACGAGCGCGCCGCAATGCGCCTTTCGGCGAGGCTTTCGTCGATTTTATTTCCGTTTGGCTCCAACCAAGGGCCATGCGCTACGCGTTCAGCTCGGTCGCGTCAATTATCCTGTTCGCGGCTGTGTTCGCCGCCCTGCGACCACACATGCTGGCGCTGAAGGAAGCCGCGACCGCATTTGAGCAATACAATGCGGTGAGCAGCAGCGGGCCCTACGATATAAATCGGCCTATTACCCCGACCAATTACGCCGCACTGCGCACGCCGTTCAATTCTGAGTCGCCTAGTCTCAATCCGAACGGCGGCCTCGCCACTCTGAATCTTGCGAACCCGCATTCGCATCAAAGTGAGAGTACCGATGACATGGTCGTGATCGCGGACGTGTTCAGCAACGGAACGGCTTCCGTTGCGGATGTGATGCACGCGCCGCGCGACCGCCGGATGCTTGATGACTTTCAGGCGGCGCTGAGAAACAACGCCGTGTTCGTGCCGTCTTCTTTAGACCGCCGGGCCGGAACAATGCGGGTCGTGTTTTCGATTCAGACAGTGGAAGTACGCGATCGGAACTACTAACCCAGACATCAGACATCAGACATCAGAGTTCGGGACTTTAATCTGACGTCTGACTTCTGATGTCTGACTTCTGACCTCTTGCCTTACCAAATCTCGCTTCGATAATTCCCTTCCGATTCTTCTTTCCCACATTTGCGGTTAGCGACGGATAGGTTTCATTCACCGCCGCCAGTTTGCCGCCGTCGATGAGCTTTTCAACTCGCTTGATGTCACGTTCAGACGCCTCGATCTCCATAAACAATCCGAACGGTAACTCATCAATCACGAGTTTCGCTTTGCCAACATCCCAGCGCGTCCGACGCTTTTCATAAACTAACGCGGGCGCGAAGCCGAGCGCCAACAAAATCTCGTGCGTGGCTTCCGCGTCGCTGACGCGCGTCTCGTTTTCCTGCTGATGCTTGATGGGAGAGTTCGTGGGAATGCGTTGCTTGAAAGTAAGAATTGCTTCGCCATTCACGCGGCGAATGCGCATGGCGCGCTTGCCGAATGCTAAATTGCCGCCGCGATAGATCGTGTTCTCTTCGAACTCGACCTTCTTGGGCTTATAACCCAAACCGCGAAGTCGCTTTTCGATCGCGCGACGCTCGCCGGGGGTCAAACGATATTTCTTTTCGATTTCGATCGGCATTGTTCTTTTCACGACTGCCGGATCCAACGCAAGACTTCTGGAATGGTTGCTTTCTTCCCGTACATCAACATCCCGACGCGATAAATCCGCGACGCCACCCAAATCAGTCCGACGACGGTAGCGAATCCGATCGCGAGCGACAGCATGATCTGCCACGCCGGCGGAGTCTCAGTCGTGATGCGCACCATCATCGTGATGGGCGCGAGGAACGGAAACATTGATGCCCAAAAAGCCAACGAAGAATTCGGGCTGCGAATGATTGGAAAGACAAAATAAAAACCGGCGACCAGCATCAGCACTACCGGCATGGCGAGTTGGCCACCTTCCTGCGTCGTCGTCACCATCGACCCGATTAACGCGTATACGGTAGCGTAGATGAAATAGCCAAGCAGGAAGTACAGAACGAAATAGACGAACATGATCGGCGGCACGTGCGGCACATTCATCGAGCTGCCGCCCATCATGGTTCCACCGAACCCGGCGAACGCCAACAGCGCCAACCCCCAAATACTGAGCTGCGTCAGCGCCACCAGCGACACACCCACTAACTTGCCCATCATCAGCGGAAAAGATCTCATCGACGAAAACAGAATCTCTGCAATGCGAGTTTCTTTTTCTTCGATGACGGCGCCCAAAACAATTTGGCCGTACATCAGCACGCTGATGTAAATGAGCATGCCGAAGGAAAACACCACCATGAAGCTGCTGCCGGAAACTTTCTCCTCCCCGCTGGCACTGATTTTCGTGCTGTTTAAGGTCACGCGCCGGCTGGCTTCGCGCAACACGCGCTGATCGATCTTGTTTTCCGCCAAACGCTCTTCGCGCACCGCGCGACTCAAACGCTCTGCCACCGTGCCGCGCGTGAAAATGTCGCCAGTGTTACGCCCGTAGAATTCAGCTTTTCCCGCGGTGAGAATGTCGGGAGGAATAACCACGTAACCATCGAGCTCGCTGCGGCGGACGCGCTCGTTCAATTGCCGCTTAACTTCCTCGAGCGCCCGTCCGTCGAGCGTCACTTGTTCAATATCAAAGCGTGCGTCACTGCGCTCTCCGGTGCGCTGGGCGCGATCCTGCTGGTTCGAGTTCGCAGCCGCACCCGAATTGGAATTCAAGTCATCATCGTCGTCGTCATCTTCGGTGTCGGCCAAAGCTTCGCGGAACCGATCGTAAATCTTGCCGGTCTGGTCGATGACGGCCAGACGCGTCGCGTTGCCGACATTGATGCTGGCGATGTAGACCGGCACCACGGTGAAAAGTGCCAACATCACCGGCCCCAGCACCGTCGCGACGATGAAGAACTTGGTGCGGACCCGCTGCAGGTATTCGCGTTTTATGACGGCAAAAAACTTTCTCATGATTCGCGGACCTTGGCGATGAAAATGTCGTGCAAGCTGGGCTCAGCCAGTTCGAATTTGTTGATGACTGCGCCACTCGCGACCAGACGTTTGAGCAGGGTTTGCGCATCGGCGCCCGGCGCGAGCAAGACCTCGAGATCGTCGCCGCTCTCGCGAGTGTTCGCGACCAGCGATGCGTCTTGCAGCACGTCATCGCTGCCGGTAAATTGAAGCTCAACGGCATTACGCGAGAAGCTGCGGCGTATCTCACGCAGCTTTCCATCCAGGACTTTATGCGAGCGATTGATCATGCAGACGTCGTCGCAGAGCTTTTCGGCAATCTCCATCTGGTGCGTCGAGAGAATGATTGTCTTTCCTTCAGCCTTCTTCTCCAGAATCGTCTGTTTCATCAGTTCCACGTTGACGGGGTCGAGTCCGGAGAACGGCTCGTCCAGAATTAGCAGGTCGGGATCGTGAATCACGGCGGTGATGAACTGAACCTTCTGCTGCATGCCCTTCGACAGGTCTTTCGCTTTTTTGTTTTTCCAGTCAGTCAGTTGCAGTTTCGCCAGCCACTTGTTGATCCGTTCGTCAGCATCCTTGCCCCGCACGTCCTTAAGTTCGGCAAAGAAGCGCAGTTGCTCGCCGATCTTCATCTTGCGATAGAGGCCGCGTTCTTCGGGCAGATAGCCGATGCGATCCTGAAGTTGCGAACTCATCGGCTGGCCGAACAGTTTGATACCTCCTGAATCCGGCACGGTGATGTTGACGATCATTCGAATGGTCGTCGTTTTGCCCGCGCCATTCGGACCGATCAACCCGAACACGCGGCCGCGATGGACCTGGAGACTAAGGTCGTCTACGGCCGTGAAGTCGCCGAACCTTTTCGTGACGTGGTCAACAATCAGGGTAGGTGCGTCGCTCATGTGGGACCGCGAAATCAATGCTCGATGCGGAATGCCGAATAGCTGCCCGTCGGATCGAGGGTTAATTCTTCGACGTCCTCGACGCGACCAAAACGCGGGCCGGCCGCGAGGTCGTGTTTGAAGGCTTCGACCTGTGTCGGCGAACCTTCGACGAGAGCTTCCACGCGCCCATCAGAGAGATTCTTCACGTACCCGACCACTTGATGCCGTGCGGCGGCGCGCTGCGCGAAGAAGCGATAGCCGACGCCCTGCACCTCGCCGCTGATCAAGAAGCGCCGGGCGACCTTGTGGGGATTTGTTGCGGCATCAAACTGCATTTTGTGAATCCGAGTCGGTCACACTATTACTGCAAAATTGAACGCGATAGTCTAGCGGCGCGGCGCGAGGTACGCACGCCTCTGGCGTGCTAATTGATGAAAAGGCTGGCACGCCAGAGGCGTGCGTACCGCTGTCTACTTCAGTTCGACGATCGCGATGCCTCCAGCCGGAATTGTTAGCTGCACATTGGCACCGTTCAATGGAAGCCTGGTATCCGTCAGCCATTCAGTCGCGGTAGTGACCTTTTGATTCCTCAAACCCACAGTCACATTCACAACCGCTGAACGATCGACTTGCGCCAGACCCTGTTGCGGTTTGAAAACGCCGCTGTCATTGAAAAGCGTTACGACCCAGCCGTTCGCATTTCGATTGACCAGGTATTCCACGTCGCCTTCAACTCGCACCGGCGTCGCTTCGGCAAAGAGATGTGCGAGAAGATGCGCCGCGAACGGTGTCATTCGTTCGTCTGCGCCCAGCAAGTCCGGCGCCGAAATAAAGATCACACGACCGCGGCCAATCTTATTCGACGTCACTAATGGATCGCCGCTAGGCGCCGTCATTAGCACCTGGGCCGTTGTGGGGTTGAACCGTTCGTAACGAAACATCTGCCCACTCAGATCCTGATTTTCCTGCGCGTTGATGGCGCACTTCGCGCTATCAGCTTCAGCCGTCGCATTGCTCATGCGTACACCCAGAAGGCTCTCGGGTAAACCCTTAACCTGCGCCGCGTTGAGAACGACGACACCACCTTTCCGAACGTAATCAGCGAGCCGCTCAGGCCACCCCTTTGACCAGTTCACTTCACCGCCCACGACAACTGCGCGGTAGTTGTCGATCGCTTCTTTCTGCGTGTCGGATGCAACCAGGACGTCGAAGATGTTTCCGAAGGCACCCGGCACGAACGCTTGCCGGTCACCGGTGGCCGGTTCGCCTTCGCGCACGAGTCCCGGGTAGTACGCGGCGCCGAACAATTGGCGTAACGCGCGATCGCTGCGATTGACTTGAGAAACACCGAAGGCCCACTGCGGGTAATCGATCATGTCCCAGCCGTGCGCCGGGTCGAGCAGAAACGCAATGGGCGTGTAAGGCGCACCGCGATCGGGGTGCTTCTCAGCAAAACGAATGAACTCGTTCGTAATGCGGCCAAGCGGATTCAGTTGGAAAGGATGCTCGCCCGGACCGGGCTTGAAAAATTGATCGAAGCCCTGCTCGAGATAGATCGCGGATGCGCCGGACATGTAATACAGGTAGTAACTCTTTCGATACCAGGACAGCGATGGCCCCATCGTCGCACCGTAGCGCGAATGGAAGAAGTGGTCGGGCCCGCCGAAATTCTGCACCTTGGTAAAGGTGGTGGCTGAGTCGCCAAAGTTCGGCGCATGATAGTAGAGAAATGCGCCACCGAACTGTCGCGTTGCGCCACGCGTGAAAGCGATGCGCATCGCGAACATCGGTTGCACGGCCGCCGTCTCCATTCCCAAAAGTCGCACGCCCCAATGGCTGAGCGCGTGCGCGAAAGAAGTGCTCGACGTGGACTGCGCCGGAATCAGCTTGTCCCACATCGGGCCGGCCGGTCCGCGGAAAGTCGCGCCCCACTTGCGCGCCAGCGCATCACTATAGAAGCTGCGCAAACCCTCGAGCATCTGCGTCCGTGTCATGTCGGGCTTGATCTTGAGGTGTTGCGGCGCTTCTTCCCACACGTAGCCGATGCTCTCGCCCGAGACCCAACCGATAAACTGATCGCGCAGCTCTCCGTTCAAGAGTGACCAGGCCGCTTGCGCGTCCGCGTCAGAAGCGAAGTTCGCTGCGCCGTAATTGATGAGAATCGCAAACGGCGAACGTGTCTCTTGCAGGTAGCGACGAAACGGGCTGCCTTCTTTCAGAAGCTCGGCCGCGTTGTTGATGTAAATGACGGGTACAACGAATTTTGAATCGAAGATCGGAACCTCACGCTTGCCCGAATATGTTTTGACGAATTCGTCGATCGGTTCAGCGTGGAACGGATAGAGCGGACGCTGATCGGCGGGCTTGTCGTACATCGACCAGAACTCTTTGGTGATGTTCCAGGGCATCACGAAATCGCGCCCGGCAACTTTTGGCGGATTCCATGATTGAGGCACACTCGGCGCCGCTGGTTGGTCGATTAGCGGCGCCAGCGCGGGACGCGTTTTCGCGTAGTCCCGCAGGTAACGAGCCGCCGCGAATTCAGGCTTCTCTCTTCCTTGCGGAGCGTAAGAGCTATCGTTGGTGAGCACGAAACAGTCAACCAGCCGCGACGCTTGAGCTGCTTTTTGAATTTCGATCGATACACGCGCCGGACCCTTAGCGAGCGTTGCTTTGGCGCCATCCCAGGCAAACGCCCACTGCCAGTACATTTTGATCTCGTCGTGAGGATCGATAACGTCTTTCGCGCCGAACTCCTGACTAAAGACATCGCGGCCGGATTGAGTGATCTTTATCGTGAAGCTCTCAGTTTTGCTTGCCCAATCCGCGTAGCGCACCCACAGTTTGTATTCACCGGCGCGCGGCACTTCGATCTCCTGCGAAATCGTTCCGCGTATCTCATCGGCGCTCGCGTTAACTGAGTTCCATTCGCTCTCGCCGCCCTGCGACCATTCGGCCGAAACGCCGGGTCCGTTAATTCCCCAACCCGGCTTCTTCGCCGCGGGCTGTTGCATCCACGAAGGGTTCAGCAGAGGCTCATGGCGCGCGTCGGCGCTGATGCCGCGCATGTTTTCAGCTTCATACCAGAGGTATTCGGAAGAGGGGGCGACCGGGAGACGCGGAGACGAGGTATGTTCGAAACCGGAGCGGGCGACAGTGAGATGGGGAGACGCGGAGCTTTGAATCAAGCCCTGCGCAAAGCTCGTCGGCGTAGCGTAGACGAGAAGGCATCCGACGATAATGGCAACCAGTTTTGTTAATTGCGGCGTGATGTCCTTGCGTCTTTTCTGATGCGCCATTGTTCGGGATGGTCGATCATTCGTACGAGAGCTGCCCAAGAATTCTGTCGTAAGCCTGATCAAGCTCCATTGCCTCCGCTTCGGAAATGTATTTACACCGGAACGCCAAATCTAACCAGACTCGTGTATCTTCCGCTTCGCCTTCCGAGTCGCTCAACTTGCTTTTGAAGTGTGCTGGATAGCGACGCTTGCGCCAAGCCTCGCCGATATTCGAACAGACCGAACGTGACGCTCGCCGCATCTGGTCAACCATTGAGCAGCGTTCCTCGGATGGAAAACGCTTCGTAATTTTCAAATATTCGCATAGCTGCCTCAATGGCTGCCTGATACCCGCGTTCGGTTTAATGACCCAGTTGCCAACCTTTAATCGCATCGATCGGACGAATCAGCATGATGATTTCCAGAATCAAGCTATCGCGAATCCAGAACAGCAAAACGATCTCACTGACGATGAAGATCGGCAGCGATCGCAACCAGCCCAGCTTGCGCGCTATCAGCAGGCCCAGACCACAACACACCATATCGCCCAGCGAGTTCACAACGGTGTCGCCCTGGTAGCCAAGCGCCGCCGTGGCTTCCCGATAACGATCGATCACCGCATTGGTATTCTCCAGAATCTCCCAAAGCGCCTCGAGCACCAGGGTGATCACCAACCGCCAACTCGTGGGCACATTTCTCTTCACCACGAAACGAAACAGGAGCAAGAGCAGGCCGGCGATCATGAAGCCGTGCAACAGATGTGTGAAGCTGTACGGATCCAGAAACGTTTGCGATGTCAGCGAACTCCACGCGTCCGACGTCCAGAAAAAGGACCGGCATCCACACCACCACGATCGGCCCTGAAACCGCAGCTGAACCGCCGTCGCGACGAAGATCAGAACGACCAGCGCCGGCCACATTCTGAGCTGTCGTTGCTTGTTCAAGCAGGATTGGAAAAAAGCTCCTGGCGGAATTATCCGAGTGCGTCCAGGCACTGAGCCAGACTGCGCCGACGGCAGGTGAACATCGGAGTGCTCTTCAACGTGAAGCAGCTTGCTTTGGTCTCGCGCAACTCCTGAAACATGTCGAGAAAATCCGAAGGATTGTCAGTTTCGAAGGCCACTACAAACTCCTGATCGTCCAGACCAAACGAATACGTCGTGTGCAGCTTTACTGAACGATACTTCGAGCCGATGCGTTGATACTCCTCCATCATCTCGTGCCGCTGCTCCTGCGGCCGCGCGTACCATTCATGCGTGCGCTGAAGCGGGCAAACGAACAGGTATTCGGACTGGCCCGGCACGACGTGAGTATGATCCTCTTCGTGATCTGAGCAGTCTTTTTCGATATACATCGATCGCTTGGTCATCGAAAGGAAAGACTCAGTCGCTTCCAGGTACTTCGCCATCGGCGTACCGTTCAGCACGCTCGTCATGTCTTGAAAGGGTTCGAGGTTGTAGCCGATGCGCCAAATCATAAAGTCGGCATTCGCGCGCCACCCGACCGTCGAATAAGTGTGGATCAAAAGATCTCGACGGAAATCATCGATCGTGTTTATGAAACGCTGTTTGCAATCTGCTTTGTCGGCATCCGCCAGCATGCGCCATTCTGGCAATGCTCGATAAAAAGTGAAGTTAACGAACTGCCGCGGACACTTTCGTTTGTGCTCCTCTAACTCTTCAACATTGGGCGCGAGCCGCAAAGCGCCGCGCGGACCGTTGGTTGGAGATTCTCGTTCGGTGCTCATCAGGGTTGAAGTGAACGACTCGAGGCGGCCGTAAAATGAAATCCAAATCCTTAAGTAAGGGCGCACCTATTCTGCGGCGAGTTAAACGCTTTTGCAATGCGAGGCGAACCAATCCGTCACGCTGTGACGCGCGTGGTATACTGCCCACGTTCCAGGAGCAAATTGCTGAGGGATAAAGAATGACTTTCCGCGGATCTTTCTTAGTGATAATCATCTGCACACTGCTAATGTGTGCATGCAGCAATCAGCCAACGACAACTAACACCGAGCCGAAAGCTCCGATGGCAACGGCGACGCCGACGCCGACGCCCGACGAGTTTGCTCTGGTGCGCGGCATCTACGCAAAGGATTGCCAGAACTGCCATGGCGTCGATGGCGTCGGCGGGACGGTAAAACTTGAAGACGGCAAGACACTGAAAGTTCCGAGCTTCAGCAAGGGCCATGCGTTGCGTCATACGGATTCAGATTTTCGCCGTCAGATAATTGAAGGCGGCGACGGCATGCCTTCGTTCAAAGTCCAATTGACCGGGCAGCAGATCGACGAACTGATTCGGATGATTCGTAAGGAATTTCAACCGGGGCACACGCCGCCGGCTGAAAAGAAATAAAGTAAACTTGTGCTTTGTACTTTGAACTTTGAACTAAGGTCTTAGTCTTAGGCTTAAGTGGGTGACGTTGGACAGAGATCAAAGAACAAAGACCAAAGTACAAAGACCTTCTTTTTTTATGCGCACCCATAGCTCAGTTGGATAGAGCGTCTGACTTCGAATCAGAAGGCCGGAGGTTCGAGTCCTCCTGGGTGCACCACTTTTAAGGTGCGCACTCCTCTGGAGTGCTTGCACGCCAGCGGCGTGCCAGTGCTAAAGCAAAAGGCCGGAGACGATCTCCGGCCTTTCACGTTTGAAACCAAGATAAACCGCGCTCATTTTTCTGATGATGTCTTAGTGACCTTCGTCCCGGACTTCTTTTCGTTCTCAGTGGCGACTAAGTTCACACGCGTCAGTCGCACATTGCCGTTGACGCCGCTGAACGTGAGCGGCGGGCCGCCGTTTCCAATTCTGGCTGAATAGCGCGAGCCGTAATCGTCCTTATCGATCGTAACGCCCGGAATCTCTGAACGTACACTGCCGTTCATCCCTTTCGCTGTAAGTTGGGCGTTCAGGCCGCTGGCTAATTTCAGCTCGATGTTGCCGTTGACTCCGCTGACACGCGCACCCGAATCAGAGAGGCTAGTCAAACCCACCGAGATGTTGCCGTTCACGCCGCTGATGGTCGCCGTATCATTTGCCTGACCTAAGGTGACGCCCCCGTTAACCCCTTTCACTTCGAGCGCACCATCGATGTCGCCGCCGTTGACGCGACCGTTAATCCCTCTCAGCCCCAGCGCAATCTGGCGTGGAGCCTTGATCGTGACATCTTCGGTGGCTTTGGATCCGAACAGGTGTTCCCAGAAGCCGTGACCGACTTGTTTGCCCTTTATCACCAGTCCCGTGGGCGTCTGCTCGACAGTCACTTGCCGCCGATTCAATCCCTCGCGCCCACCTGCGGTCCGCAGCACGTAAACTTCAGCGGTCTTGGTATCCGACGTTTGAATATCAACCTTGCCGTTGATGCCCGTGACATCGATTCGCGCGCCTGGCTGCAGCTCGAAGCTCTTCCGAATCTCCTCGCGCGCATCTCCCTGTGATTGTTCTCCGGAAGCTCCGACGACCCGGCTCAGGCTCTGCCGTACGCCACCGCTCGTGCGCCACAAGCCCAGAATTGCTGCGGCTACGACCAGCACTACGACGATTAGTACACGTTTCATTGAAGCCTCCTGATGATCGGTGGCGGCGGCCACCATTGGTGTTTCTACACGCTGAACAACGAATTGATTAGTGCGTAGGTTCCTCGAATCTGCGGTCGAAGACAAGGAAATCTTACCGAGCCACCCGTGCTGCGCGAACAACCGGCGATCTGTTGACTTAGCTCAGGAATTGGCATAAGAAAAGACCGTATCTCTTCTTAATCCCCAGCGGGACAAGTATTAGATTCCCTACGTGAAAGGAACCGCCGTATGACCCAGCTTTTAGTCCGAGCAAGACGCTCGATGTTCGCCGTACTCTGGCTTGCACTTCTAATTGCCTGCCTTTCCGTAAACGCAACAGCCCAACGTGGGGGCAGTAGCACCAGTTCCCCGATTCCGTTCGGCGACGGCCATATGATCTATGGCGACCTAAAGATTGGCGGCGCCGGCGCCGAAGAGACGACCACGTTTCACGTCGTGATCTATGCCGGAATGAACGTGGTGCAGCGTCAGCCTATTTCAAGAGACGGCCGATTCCGCTTCATGGGCATTCCCAACGGGGAATACGCGCTGGTTGTCGAGTACGACGGCCGTGAGGTTTACCGCGATCCTTTCCGGCTTGCAGAGCGGCAAAAAACGGACATTCGCAAAGACATTACTTTGGAGATGCGTCACTCGCCCACTAACGCACCGCCACGAACCACCGGCCTCTATAATCGATCTGCGAACAATCAAGCGCTGCTTGAGCGGGCCCGAACCGCCGCGGAGAATAAAAAGCTCTCAGAAGCCAGCAAGCTCCTTGAACAGATCGTCGCGAACGATCCAAAGGACTTTGTTGCCTGGGCAGAGATGGGTTCCATCCTGTTTCGCGAAGAAAAATATTCTGATGCTGACAAAGCTTATCAACGCGCGCTGGAAGAAAAGCCTGACTTTCTGGTGGTCCTGGTAAACCTGGGGAAAGTACGAATTGCGCAGAAGAACCCTGACGGCGCTATCGAAACGCTTACCAAGGCCGTCGAAATCGATCCCAAGTCAGCCGACGCTCATCACTATCTCGGCGAGGCTTACCTGCTGGGGAAGAAGGGATCGAAAGCGGTTGGCCACCTCAATGAAGCTTTGAAATTGGATCCCGCCGGCAAAGCCGATCTTCACTTGCGCCTCGCGGCGCTTTACAACGCAGCCGGCATGAAAGATCGGGCCGCTGCTGAGTACCAGCAATTCCTCACGAAGAAGCCTGACTATTCAGACAAAGCCAAGCTGCAGGAATACATCAACCAAAACCAGAAGCCGTAAGCGCAGGAAAACCAAAAGGGCTTGAAGCTTTCGCTCCAAGCCCTTTTCGGGGAAAGCACGTTCCGGTGCTGGCTAGAAATCCAGCCGGATCGCGAACTGCATAATTCTCGGTGTGCCTTGAATTGCGGTGAAGTTGCCAAACGTCGGGCCCGGCTGTCCGTTCTGCGGATCCAGGCCAAACGTATTGTCGGCGTTTCCGGTCAGTCGCTGAGTGTTCGTAACGTTGAAGACCTCCCAGCGAATCTGAAGTTTGTGCTTCTCGTTCCAGGGCATATCAAACGACTTGTACAAGCCCATGTCGAGCGCCACGTAACCAGGATACCGGATGATGCTTCGGTCTCCCGTTTCACCAGGCGCCGGACTGCGGAAGCTTTGATAGGCCGCCACCGGATCCGAAAAGATATTCGGCGCCGCATTGCCGACTCCGCGAGTTGGCGAAGACTGGATGTTGCGGGTCCTAACCACGTTGCTGCGCACGTTCCAGTTGGTCGGCCAGCCGCCGAGGTCCACCAGATTGACGAGCGGTAAGCCGGAGTTCCAGCGGAAAATGCTGGTTACTTGCCAGCCGCCGATAATCGCGTTCACCAACCCATTCGAGCCACTCGCGAACTGACGTCCGCGACCGAACGGCAATTCGTAGATCGAGTTGAAGTTGACGATATGGCGAATGTCGAAATCCGACACCGAACGGTTGTCACGTTGTCGTAGTGGATTCAGGATGAAAGCAGCACCGTAAACGCCGCTGGTCTGGAGTCCGGACGCATCATCCATGGAATGGGACAGCGTGTAATTGAAGTCCCAAATCAATCCCTTGGTCCGCTGACGGATGGACAACGTGCCGCCGTGGTAGTCCGAACTTCCAATGGTGCCGAACGCTGAAAGCGCGCCGTATTGGCTTTGGAAGAACAACCGGCGACCGGAATTGTCATCCAGCAGTTGTTGCAGGAAGGTCCAGTCGTTTCCGAATTCATAACACCCGCCCACAGAATTGCAGTCAGTGTTGAGCTGCGTTCCCGCGCGCGGCACAGCCATGACCAGGTACGCAGCTTGGGTGTTGCTTAGGCCGGCGCCAAAGAAGATTCCGTCAATGGTTCCCGGCGCATAAACGTTTTCGAACCACGGAATATTCGGGACCTGCGAAAGCGGCGTGTTGTTACGTCGCAAAGTCTCAAGCAGCTGACCCGCAGTATACCAATCCTGTCCCGACTTCTGATCGACGATGTTATTGAGCGCCATCACGTCGCGCGTGGCCAGCAGGTTCCGGCCCAGCCGGCCGATGTATGACGCCTCAACCAACAAACCCTTGGGCAGCTTGCGCGTAAAGGTGAAATTCCAGCTGTAGTTGATCGGCGAAACGAGGTTCGTATCAAGCGAACCTTCGATGCGCTGCTGGAAATCCTGCGGTTGGGTTTGTGGGAATACCAGGTTTGCCGGCACCGTAATTCCGGGCAGGCTGCGAATGGTCATATTCGGACCGGTGATCGGCGGTGCCGGATTATTGGTGATGTTGTAAGTGTTGGCTGAAATAGTCTGGCTGGCGCCAAACCCGAGCGTGTTGTTCGCGTTGAAGTTCACCGCCAGAGCTTGTCCAAAGTAGTCGTTGGTGATGGCGAATCCGCCGCGCAACACTGTGTCGTTATCGGCTCCGAAGAGCTTGCCGAGAAATCCGGATCGGAAATTCGGCGACCAGGCCAGTGAGACTCGAGGCTGGAAATTGTTTTTGTCCCAGGGATAGAAGCCTGGCCTATCGTGAAAAGGTCCAGCCAGATCGACGGTGATGGGGGGTGTAAAATTGACCCCGCGCGCGGCCGCTTCGATTCGCTGGTCGAGGTAATCTGACAAGGCGACACTGGGTCTGGTTTGGTAGCCGTTCGTCTCATAAACCGGCCGGCTCAAGCCATACCGCAATCCCAGATTCAAGGTGAGCGTCGGTTTTAGCTTCCAGATGTCCTGGACGTAGACGTCGTACTCTTCAGTGGCGAAATTGCGTCCCACTCCGGCTCCCTGCGCCAGTGGCTTGCCGTCAATGCCAAAGTTAAAGTTGGCCGAATACTGTGACAGTCTGCCCACCAGCGCCGCGAACGCGTGACGCGTATTCACTGCTGTACCCGACGAAATAGTTGTTCCCGCGGGCAGCCCGGTAAGCCCAGGCAGCGACTGATTGATCGCGTTCTGGATAATATTTCCGGACGCAAAATAGAACGACTGATTAGTGATGCCGTTGTCGAACGACGTGGCAAAACTCTCGCGCTCGTTACGCACGACGCGAATGTTCGTGCCGAACTGGAACGAGTGGTTACCATGCAACCAACTGAAGTCGTCGGTGATGTTCGTCACCGGAGTCACGCGGCTGAAGGTGCGATTCGTCAGTCGTTCAGCCAGAAACACGCTGCGATACCGGACATCATCCGTGGTGGACTCCCCTTGATCGCTGAAAGCCTCACGCGTGAGCCCATACCGGAAACTGTTCGTCATCTTTGAGTTGATAGTCCACGCGTGTCCGACCACGAGACCAATCGGATGGCTCCACGTATCGGGCGATGGAAAGTCAGGGAAGTAAGGGGTGTTCGCGGTGATGTCTTTTTGATAGTTGCCGCGAAAGAAAATCGTGTGCCGCGCATCACTCGTCACGTTCCAGTCGAAGCGCGCGGTGTGCGCGTTCAACTCAACCGGCAGGCCCGCGTTGAAGCGAAATCCGCCCGTGTTAAGACCGTCTCCGCTCGTGGTGTCATTCGCGGTGTATCGAGCAGCAGCGGCCCCGAGAATAGCGGTCGCGGCGGGATTGACGTCGACGACCGCGACTCCGCCCAGCGTGATAGCGTTAACCTGAGCCGGGCTGAGCGTCACGAGAACACCGGTGTTCGTGCGAAACCTTAATTCGCCGCGGCCCAGACTTGGCAGGGGAACGATGCGTACGACGCTTGATTCGCGCGCGTCGCGACGACCTTCGTAGTTGTAGAAGAAGAAGAAGCGATCTTTCACGATCGGACCTTCGAGCGAGCCGCCAAACACGTTACGCAGCAGCTTCGGACGTGGTACCCCGGAACGGTTGTTAAAGAAATCGTTCGCCGTCGTGATCGTGTTGCGGTGATACCAGAACACGTTTCCATGGAGGTCGTTCTGGCCGCTCTTGGTAATGAACGAGACCTGCGCCCCGGACGAGCGTCCATAGCTCGCGTCCGCATTCGTGGTGATTACGCGGAACTCCTCAACCGTGTCAGGGCTGACTCGCAAAACCGGTGTGAAGGCCGTGCCCAGTTGCTGTTCGTTGACGTCGATGCCATCCAGCGTCAGGTTCGCCTGGTCGCTGCGACCGCCGGCCACGTAACCGTCAGGAGTCACCGCCGGCTGCAAGCTCAGCAAGTTTCCCACGTTGCGCGCGTTAAGCGGCAGTTGCAGGATCTGCTGGGACACAAAGTTGTTGCCCAAGCTCGCATCCTGAGTATTTACCAGGTTCTCAACCCCGCCGGCCGTGACGTTAACCGTCTCAGTAACGGCGCCGATTTCGAGATTCACATCGACTGAGTTGGCTCTGTCGGCGAGACCCTTTACGCCTGAAATGACGGCCTTCTTAAAGTTGGCCGCTTCGGCTTCGAGTACATAGGTGTCAGGCGGAACATTAGTGAACGTGAAACCTCCGTCACTATCCGTAACTTGATCACGACTAAAATTCTTCTCATCATTTCGAAGGGTGATTTTGGCGCCGGAGACGGCGTTGCCCTGGGGATCCTTTACGATTCCCCTGATCGAGCCGGTGCCGGTTTGGGCCGAGGCACTGGTTCCGAGGGTCGCCACAAACAACACCGCGATCATTAATGAAAGCCCACTCGCGAACAGTTTCTTCATTCTCATCGCTTCCTCCAGATAGCTTGTGTAGGACTGTTGGGTAATTGAGACGGCTTGAGGCAATGGGAGGTGCGAGTCACGGGACTCGGCCCACTGCCGGTGATTGGGAACTCGAACCAAGGACGCATTACGTCTGGTTTCAAGATCTAGAATCATAGTTTCAGTTCGCGGACAGGCACTTCTTATTCCAGCCGCAACAGAAATGTGAAACGTTATGAAACTGACGGTTTTTGCTTGTTTTGCCGATCAAATTACCGAAGACGCGCGGCATTATATACAAAACCTTGGAAATTGCATCCAGAATTTTGGCGCTTCTGCGAGAATCGCTGATGCCTGAATTCTAAACAGGTACGCCCGGGTTATCCACCGGCCAAGACAACCTTGGGCATTTCATCGACCGTGATCGCCATCGCGATCCGGGCAAAGAAAAAGGCCGGAGAAAATCTCCGACCTTCTAGTTTTGAGCCATGACTACAAGCTCATTTCTTCCGACAAGTCTTTAGCGGCCTGGTTTCGGAATTCTCTTCATCATCCGCCGCAGCGCTGACAAAAAAAGGCGGGCCGTGGTACCGACCCGCCTTGTATCACCGTTACTGGAACGGATTAGAAGGTATAGCGTAACGCAAACTGCATCACGCGTCCGGGCCGCGTTTCGCCAACCGGCGTCTGCGATCCGATGTAGGTTCCAAAGTTCGAGGGAGGCGTACCCAGGAACGGTTCAGGGTTAAGAGTCAGGTTGGCAATGGTGCCAAAGCGCTGAGTGTTGGTCACGTTAAAGACTTCCCAGCGGAATTGCAGCCTGTGTCCCTCCGCGTACCACATACCGAAGGACTTGCTCAGGCCGAGGTCCATCACAAAGTAACTCGGGATCCGCAACGTATCGATATTACGATCGCCCGCTTCACCCGCGCGCGCGTTGCGGAAGGAACGGTATGCTTCTGTGACATTCGAAAACAGATTGGGGCGGGCTGAACCGTCCGTCCCAACCACATCGACGTTCGCTGAAGCAACATCCCGGAGTCGCACACCCCGACTGGTTAGTTGGTAATTCGTCGCCCAGAAACCGACATCGGCGGGACTGCCGGACGGGAGTCCGCTATGCATGCGAACAATTCCGCTCAACTGCCAACCACCGATGATGCCGTTGACGATGCTGTTTGAATTGCCCAGGAATCTCTTGCCGCGACCAAAAGGAAGGCCGGCCAGGAAATTCATGTTCATGTTGTGCCGTACGTCAAAGTTGGAGACTGAGTAATCCAAATCCGGATCGATAGCATTCCGAGTTACATTACTCAACACACGCAACGTTTCCAGAGTGGATCCGTTGTCCATCGCTTTTGACAACGTGTAGTTGAAGTCGAAGAGGAAGTCGTTTCCAAGCCGTTGCCGGACGGAAACGCTACCCCCGTGGTAGTTAGACTTACCGATCGAGGAGAGTACCTGCAAGGCCGCGTACTGCGGATGGTAGAACAACCGATCGACGCGTGCATCCCGATCAAAGATCTCCTGCAATAAGGTGTAGTCAACGACATTGAATCCACCGACTGCCGGACGGGCGTGGAACAGGTAAAACACCTGCGTCGCGCTCAGGGTTGGATCGCCAAGCGCGGCGCCGAGCCCTGGGTACCAGTTTTCAAAGAACGGGATATTCGGCACGCTTGCAATCGGCGTATTTGCGAGCCGAAAATCGGTAAGCCTGGCTGCTGCTGAATACCAATCCGTCTGCGAAATCGGATCGACGATGTTATTAGGTTGAGCAACGTCGCGCACCAGCAACAGATCTTGCGCCATTCGGCCGACGTAACTGAACTCGACCGCTAATCCTTTTGGCAGTTCCCTACCGTAGGACGCGTTCCAGGTGTACTGCACCGGAGTCTTCAAGGACTGATCGAAACTCGCAAAAATCCCGAAGCCCGGCGGCCGCTGAAGCGGGAAGTTAAGCTGAGTGGGCGGATTCAAACCGTAGGCCGGCGTCCGCACATTCGGGTTGAAGCCGCTCACCAGCGGTGGAGGGGCCGTGGTCGTGTTGAAGGTGTTGGACGTGTTGGTCGTGGCGTTTGAGAAGCCAAACGAGTTCTCAGCCTCTGAGGAAACCGCCAACTGACTACCGACGCGGTCATACAACATTCGGAAACCACCGCGGAGCACTGAGCGCCCGTTTCGTCCGAACGCACGGCCAAACCAGTTGTCACCAAAATCCGGAGACCAGGCGACCGCAACTTGCGGAGCAAAGTTGTTTTTGTCCATCTCATAGTAATCCGGACCGTTATTAGCTTTGCCACCGAGGTTGAAACTGATTAACTGGTTATAGGGCACACCAGTCCGCATGCCGTTTACGCGGTTCTCGAAAAACTCTCCGAGATTCACGTTAGGCACCAATTGGAACCCACCTGTCTCATACACCGGCGTGTTCAAACCGTAACGCAAGCCGAGAGTGAGGGTCAGGTCAGACCGCACCTTCCACGAATCCTGAATATAAAAGTCATACTCGTCCGTGGCGTAAGATCTGCTGGACGGCGTACCTGGAGTGGCTGCGGAACCATCCTTGTTGAAGATCTGGTTGGCGGCGTTTTGCGTGCCACGGCCCAGAACTGCCGCTATCGCGAATTGATAATCGCTGGTAAAGCCAGCTGCCAGGTTTGCGGGAGCGGTTGGCAGAAGCGTCGCTCCTCCACCGGAATAGAAGAACGGATTAACCAGCACCGAGTCGAAGGCATTCGCGAAACTATCGCGATTGTTGCGGATGAACCGCATGTTAGTACCAAACTGGAAAGTATGCGTCCCTTTAATCCAGGAAACATCGTCACTCAGGTTCCATACCGGTGTGGTGCGGTTGAACGTACGTTGAAACAGGAAGGGAGTGTAAACATCCCGGAACGAAAGCGAATTGTCCGCTGAATCGCCTTGCTGCGAAAGCGCGAGGCGTGTCAGGCCGATCCGGAAGTTGTTAACCAGATTGTTGGTGACAGCCCAGGTATGCCCACCGACAAAACCTTTCGGGTGATACCAGAGGGCCGGAGAAGGCGTCGTGGGAAACTGCGGCGCCTGCTGGTACAAATCGTCCTGATAGTTTCCTCGGAAGAAGAGGGTCTGACGATCCGTGACACTAAAATCAAGTCGCGCTGTATGGGCTTCAAACTCGTTCTTGATAGGCGCATTGAAGCGGAATCCGGCGCGGTTAAGTCCATCACCGATACTAAAGTCGTTCGGCAACGGTGCGGTGGTAAGCACTGCCAGTGCGGCTGGGTTGACCCCTCCCAATGCGGGATATGCCGCAGCGATGTTGGCGGGAGTCCACGTGGCGAGCGCGCCGGAGGGGGTCCGGTAGATTACGTTCCCTTGTCTGAGCGAAGCCGTGGGAACAAAACGGAGAACCGATTGTTCTGCGGCATCGCGGCGGCCTTCATAACTGTAGAAGAAGAAAAAACGATCCTTAATAATGGGGCCGCCGAGTGAGCCACCAAAAATGTTCCGAAGCAACTTTGGCCGCGGAACTCTGGGATCTCCAACTTGCGCATTACCCGCGACAACCGCGGCATCGGTCGCCACAAAATTGCCGGCGGCGTTATTAAAAAAGTCGTTGGCCGTGGTGACAGTGTTCCGATGATACCAAAAAGCAGATCCGTGAAAGTCGTTAGTGCCTGACTTCGTCACCAGCGAAACCTGGGCCCCGGAAGATCTGCCCTGGTCAGCGTTCGGCGAAGACGTGGTGACGCGAAACTCCTGAACGGAATCAGGGGTCACGCGCAGGACGCTGGCAAAGGCGTCACCCGGTGTCACGGTGGTACTTCCGTTAACCGGATCGAGACCCGTCTGTTGCTCGTTAACGTCAACACCATCGAGCGTAATATTCGCCTGGTCACGACGGCCGCCATTTACTTCGCCTTGCCGAGTGACGCCAGGTTGCAGCGAAAGCAATCCGACTATATTGCGGGCGTTTAGCGGAAGCTCTTGGATCCGCCGCGATTCGATTGCATTTCCAATTGAGGCATCCGACGTGTTGAGCGGTGCGTCCAATCCCCCGGTCACCGTGATCGTTTCACTGATCGCGCCAACCTCCAGGGTGACATCCAGATCCTTTGCTGTATCAACCAGGGCCGCAACGTTCTCGGCCCTGACTTTCTTGAAGCCTGCGGCTTCTACATCGACGACGTAGGTGTCCGGAGGGAGCGCGGTAAATACGTATGCGCCGTCCGAACCCGTGATCTGATCACGACTGAAATTTTTTGCTTCATTCCTAACGGTAACTTTTGCGCCAGCGACCACATTACCCTGCTGGTCTTTGACAGTGCCGCGAATTGAAGCCGTTCCCGACTGCGCTAATCCAGTCAAAGAACTAAGACAGATGACTATGGAGAGACCAAGTACTGTGAAAAAAAGTGAGAAGAGCCTCGTTGTTTTCATTCTTCCTCCTTGAAAAATTACAGACCTCAAAACATCCTAATTTTTAGACGGGGAGACTCGGACCTTGAGCAAGCCTAGTCAGTTCCTTTAGGTAAGAGGGCTTCCGAAAGCTGGACAGGCACTTAGTATTCCACCAAGTGGGCAGTGGAGGGAGTTCAACAATTCCGCGCTATCTTAAGTTTCTCATTGGGCTTTGCCAGAGAAAGCCCCACACTATTTTCAAAAATATGGTGAGATGCAATTCATAATTTCGGATGCGTTTCCTTAGTCAGCGATCCAAGATTTTGGGTCTACTTAAGAACGTGCTGTCGGTCGCGAGAATGGACGACAAACGCATCATCAACAGATAAGCCGGGTTATCGACGGACCAAATTACCTCTGGCATTTCGTCGACGGTGATCGCGATCGCGATCGTTCCCTGCTTCGTGTAGAGGATCGCGACACAGCTTCGTAACAAATCGAGAGCGCCGTATTTGCTGGCCATCGGAACGCCGGGCAGGTCGCGGCCAATTGAGTTGCGACCTTGCTCGCGCTTCATCAGATCGAGCATCTGCTTTGACGCTTCCTTGCTGACGATTTCGCCGCGCTCAAGCTTCTCCATGATCTGTATCATTTCGTGAGGGGTGGTTGCGCCCAGGCCGAAACGCTTCAGGTTATCGCCTAACTTCCCTTCCTTGCTCTCTCCGCCGCCGCCGACGCGACGCATGATGCGCGTAGCCTTGAAACCGAGAGAGTTCATGCGTTCGTTAACCGCGTCGGTTGTCAGATGATCAAGGACCAGGTTCGTCGCCGTGTTGTCGCTGAGCACCATCATCAGGCGCACGGCGTCTTGCAGAGTGAGGCGGAGCCCATCGCTTAGTTCGGGGAGAATTCCCGAGCCACCGTATCGTGCCGCCTTTGTCAGAACCAGTTCGTCAGTCCACTTCGCGCGGCCTTCGGCGACCCGCGCGAACGCTTCAATCATCACGGCGATCTTGATCGTGCTCGCGGTTCGCACGCGCTCGTCACCATTGAATGAGTAGGTTTGGCCGGTATCGAGGTTCTTTGCGTAGAGAAAGACTTTTCCCTTGAAGGGAGCGACTTCAGCGCGGATTCGCGATTCGAGAGATTGAGAGGCTTGTTTTTCCTGCGACGAAGCGCTTACCACCGCTAACGATAAGACGATGGCTAATGAGGCTATTCGATAACTGCGTTTCATGGGCGGCGGGTATAACAAAAATGGCGCAGGCTGACAACCTGCGCCATAGAAAGCCGCCCGTGACTGCGGCTTAGTACCGCACGCGCACGCGATAGCTCAACGTCGCTTCGCCGTCTTTAGCGACGGGCACATTGAACTGCGCGGCAAACGCTGCGGTCTTCTTCGCTTCGAAGCTCGACGAAATCATTTCCCAATCGCCGCCGATTGGTTCGTTCACAATCACGCTCACGGCGGTTTCTTTGTGATTTCGAATTTTGATTTCGTAAGCGTACTCGTACACATTACGCGCGATCACTTTGTAGTCGGTCTGCTTGCGTTCCGCGACGATGTCAAAAGCGTCGCCGACTTTCACGCGCACATCCTCGTCCTTCGGCGTGTGATCGATCTTGTCCTCACCGATGAACTGCTGATTGCCGGTCGTGTCCTTTTTGTACAGCCGAATCGTACCGGCCGGCAGCGGCATGCCGAGTTTGTTCTGCTGCGCGTTGCGAAACTGCATGAACACGCCAACCTTCTCTTTGATGGGCTGGCCGGGATTGTTGTAGCTCTGGTAGTAGTGACGCTGCCCGTTGACGACGAACTCCTTTTTTACCTCGAATCCGGCGGCCTCGAGCAGCGAGACCTGCTTGGTTTCGTTGTCACGAATCGTCGCCGGCCGCTGTAACGTGTAAAGGTGATATTCAAAGAAGCCTTGCTCCTGGAATTGAGCTTCATTCTTGGATTGTCCTCGCGCCATGCTCACCGCCATGTCATAGGTACGTTCCTCAGAAACACGATTGACGTCGCCGGCGACCAGTTGCAGTCGCGCATTCTCAAACGTCGCGCCGCTGGAATTCATCAACGTGACCCAGCCCTGCAAATCGCCCTTCGTGTCATCCGCATTGACGACCAGCACGTAGTCAGCGCGCCAATTCATCCCGTTGGTGAGATAGCTCGCCTCAATCGTCTGCGGGCCTGACTCGCGGTTCTCGATGTCCCAAACCAAAGTCGGGGTGGCGACGAGATTCTTCGGCACATCGGGAAAGCGCATCTCGACGATGTTCGCAGGATTGATCACGATCTGCCCGTTGATGCGCCACACCTGGCCCGCATTGTTTGAAAGCAACGTCGCCTGTACGGGCTCAAAAATTTCCGAGTTGTTCTGATAGCGACGCAGGACCAGCGTGATCTGTTTGCCGACAAACTTGTCGAGCAGCTTTGCCGGATTCAGCAAGTCGTACTGATAATTCTGTTCGAGAATCCGCAACGCGGTCGGTGACAGAAGCGAAGCCAGATGCACCGTCTCAGGCCGAATCTGTGCCGTGACGTCCGCGAAACGCAGAGCGATGCGACCCGCCGGCAGGTTCAATCGCCGCGTCTCACGCACCAGGCCCAGGTTTGAGTTGTAAACCGTGATGTTCACTGACTGCCGATCGGCAGCCGTCGTAGTTTGTTCAGATGTTTGTGCGAACGTGCTCGCGACGCTCGTAAAAATCAGCGTTACAGCAAAGAGTCCGCTTACCAGGCGTTTCATGATGACTAACCCTCCAGGATGAACTTACCGGACGCGCACTTCCGCGCTCACGATTAGAACGAGGTACTGGTGGAGACTTGCGCAGGATTTCAGCGGAGTAGTTAGTTGGGACGCGAATTGAGATTAACGACGCTTGCGGCGTTTTACCGGGACGAATGTACCTGTCACTTCGTATCTGTCGAGGTCTGTGCCAACCTCGGGCAGGGTTGCCGGTGGTTTAGGTTCGGTCACCATTATGCCGACCACTTGCGGTTCACCCATTACGGTTTTGAATCCGTTGACGGCATAGCTGCCCGATGCACCGGCAAAGAAACCCAGGAGTCCCGCCGCCACGGCGCGTCGAATTCGTGACATGCGCTGCTTTAATCGCGCCAGCCCGACGGGACAATCGCGCGTCAGGATCGAGCCATCTTTTCGTCGATAGTATCTGATACAGAGACGTCGCTCAGTGCCGGCGATCAAATCTTCAGCCTGAGTTCTGGTCATGGCGGATAGGTTGTAAACATTCAACTCGCATTGACCGCAGAAGCGAATCCGTTCGTTACCAATCATTTTGTCCCAATCCGCCGGACATGGACTGGCGACTCTCACACGTGAAAGTGGATCTGAAAAGCGCGACATGACTCGGCTCCTTCGATTAAAGGATTAGACGCTCGACGCACGTCTCTGTTCCCGTACGCTTGGGGTTTGAACGGCGAGATTTAAACGCCTTGCAGATTTGCAATCCCAATTGGTAGGTTACGTGTCGCAACTCATGCATCGGCAAGACAGAAAGCGAGTCGTCGTTTCCACTTCCCGGCCATCCCGCAGTGCCGGGCCACCGCGCCGCCGAACCGGATCGCGCGAGGGGGTTGTCGCACTTAGCGTCATCGGCGCCGCGGCGCTGGCCACGTTTCTCGCTCTCTTTGTCACCAGCCGGCCATACGATCCGATGGATTCGACCTTCGACGCTCAACAGACCGTGCCTTCCGGACCGCTCGCGGCGCAATCACCGACGCCGACACCGACGCCCACAGCGACATCGACGCGACCTTCCGAATCGCCTGAACCGGCCGGCGAAACTGCGGCAGCGACCGTCGATGATGCAACTATCCAGGCCCAGATTGAGCGCGCTTCTCGATCTGATCCGGCGTTGGAGAACCTGGACGTCAGCACCATCGTCGAAGCCGGCCGTGTGACCATCATCGGGTCAGTTCCATCAGCCGAAACCAAACAGCGGGTCGAGCGCACCATTCGCGCAATCCGAGGCGTGGTGGCCGTCGACAATCAATTGGTGGTGATTGGGGCCACGCCGTAGGAACAATGTCCTACTCCAGAGTAGGGTCCAAAGTCTAATGGTTTAAAGTTCCAAGTTCGATGTTGGGGCTGGACATTGGGCATTAGACGTTGGACATGGAGCACCCTTCGCCACGTCGTCCAACCGCTGTTAAGATAGACGCATCGAATTTTTCCCGACCGTTTTCCAAAGGTTTTTGCTGATGTTTAGACGATTATTCGCAATATTCTCGACTGTTGTTGTTTCGCTGGTCGTTTCGACGGCGTCTGCCCCAGCCACTTTGGCGCAGTCAGGCGCGACGGAAACCGTTGTCGTGTTGCCGTTCGAGAACCGCTCAAATCATCCCGAATTTAACTGGATCGGCGAGAGCTTCGCTGACTCGATGTCGACTTTATTGACTAAACCCGGCCTGGTCGTGATCACGGGTGACGAGCGAGCCGTGGCGTATCAACGCTTGCATCTGCCGCTGACCGTGCTGCCGTCGCGCGCCACGGCGATCAAGATCGCTCGCGAACTAAGAGCCACGATCATCGTCATCGGTAATTTCAACGTGACGGTTCCGGCGGCCTCGCCCGACAAACCCGAAACGGCAAAGGCCCTGGCAACGATCGCAGGGGAAGCGCGCGTCGTCCGGATCAACGAAGGTCGCATGGCCGGTGACGTGTTCGACGGTGCGTGGGCGCCCCGCGTTTACGACTTTGGCGGCACCGTGACCGACCTGCAAAAGATGAATGGCGAGCTCGCCTATCAGATTCTTTCGCAGCGCGACAAGGCCCTTTCGTTTTCACGCAACCAGCTCATCCAGGAAGCGACGCGCGTTCCGCCTCAGGCATTCGAAGCCTACATGAAAGGCCTGCTGACCGCGGCCAAGGACCCGACGCGCGCCATCTACTTGAAGAACGCGATGAAGCTGTTTGAGAAAGAGAACGGCGGCGCCGTTTATTCGCAGGCGGCGTTCGCGCTCGGCGAGTTTCATTTGAGTCAGGGTCAACTGAAAGAGGCCGCTGAGTACCTCACGATGGTGCAAAAGAGAGAGCCGCATTATGGCGAAGCGCAGTTTTACGCCGGGCTCGCATATTGGAAACTCGGCGAGGACAAGAAGGCGCTCGAGATTCTGGTGCCATTGGCGGACGAGAAGGTGATGCCTCTCGTTGCCGTCTACAACAACGCCGGCGCCGTTTCGATCGCCGCCGCAAAGGCCGAAAAGAAACCCGAGGAGAAGACGCGGCTGTTGCTGCAAGCGATAACTTTGCTTTCGCGCGCCGCCGATTCGTCACCCGATGACGCTACGGTTCTTTTCAACTATGGCTACGCTTTGTTCCTTTCTGAAAAGTACGCCGACGCCGCCGAGAAACTCGAGAAAGTAATCGCCGCAGATCCCCGTGATGGCCAGGCGTACTTCCTGCTCGCAAAGACACAGGAGCGCGCGGGCCGCGCTGAACCAGCGAATGCGGCGGACAATCAGGCGCGTGTTTACATGCAGGCCAGCTATGCCAAGTGGCAAACCGAATGGCAAAAGTCCCAAACGATTCCCAACGTCTCGCCGCGCTCGCGCGACGTGTTGAACCAGGTCGATCTTTCGAACCTGACGCGGCTACAGCTGATTGAGCAGGCTAAAGTCGATAACACTGAAGAAGCTCTAAACAAAATTCGCGAACTGTATCAGCAGGGACGCGACGATGAAGCAATGGTCGAGATTCGAAAGCTGCTGGTGATTGAACCGACGAATGCCGAAGCGTTTCTTTTGAGCGGTCGCATCAATCAACGGCGTGGCGATCAGGAGGCTGCCATTGCGTCCCTCAAGACGGCCATCTTTTGGGACCCGTCGGCGAAAGCGATTGATGCGCACATTCTGCTGGGTCGAATCTTTCTTGAGCGCGGAGACATCGGCGAAGCACGCAAGTACGCGGCGAGCGCCATGACTCTCGATTCCGCGAATCAGGAAGCCGTCGCGCTGCAAAGGCAAGTGACGATGGGAAGACCGTAGCGGGCGGCAAAGAGCAAAGCGTTAAGAGCAAGGCGGCAAGAGTCTTACGATGACTCTTGCCGCTTTCGTTTTGTGCTTGGCGCGTTGCACTTTGCTCTTTACAAGCCGGTCGTGGCACGGCAGGTGCTGAGGATTAAGTCGGCAAGCACGATGAAGTTAAACGTGCCCCCGCCGCCATCACTTCTCTGAGCGCTGCAAGCCGCTGCGCCAGCCGCCCGCCGAGCGATCCTTCAGTTCAATAGCCCCCCTATCAAGAGCCCGGTCAGAAATGACCGGGCTTCCTGCTTTTAGCGTTGCGACAAAGTCAGAGCCACCTGCGGTAGCGGGTGGTTGATCTTCAAACATGAATGGGAAGAACTCTGCAATAACAACCGCCCGCTACCGCAGCGGCTCTGACTCTATCGTCTTGGCACGGCAAGTGCTGAAGACTAAGTCGGCAAGCACGATGAAGTTAAACGTGCCCCCGCCGCCATCACTTCTCTGAGCGCTGCAAGCCGCTGCGCCAGCCGCCTACCGAGCGATCCTTCAGTTCAATCCCCCCTATCAAGAGCCCGGTCAGAAATGACCGGGCTTCCTGCTTTTTACGAGCCGCCAAAAACCAACATGGTTATTTCCCAAGGTAAAACCCCGACTGAGGCGGCCCTTCCGGCAACCTGACCGCCTTTTTCGTCAGCGCCCACAATCAGTCTTCTTGCTTCGGTCATTACGACGGAATTTGTCACTTTGACGGTGACGGTTTTTGTGAAAGAGGCCCTCAAAGCGGGTCTGGGGAGCCTCACTTTCCCCCTTTCTGAAAAATATTTTTCGACCCTGTCGGATTTCTCGAAACGACTTCCAGAATCCTCCGCGGTTTGCTGTTGCGCGCGACACGGGTGCGTTAAAGCAGGCAAGAAGTCTGCGTACCGCGCGAGTGCTCTGCTAAACTCCGTCGCATGAGCGAAGTGCTGGCGGATGAACCGCCAATTCAAAGGCGGCGACCGCTTTTCCTCACCGCGATCCGCGCAAGCGCGCCGTCACTTCGTGAATTTGGATTGGCTTCTTCATCAGCCATTCTCCTTGTCCTTTCATTTCCAAATTTCGATTTGTGGTGGCTGGCCTGGATCGGATTAGCGCCGTTGCTCTTTGCCGTCGCGACGACTTCCAGAAAACGCACGGCGTTCGTCCTCGGCTTGATTTGGGGAATGATCTTTTTTTACGGAACCTGCTGGTGGCTAACGTACCCAATGATTCATTTCGCCGGGGTGGCGCCGTGGCTCGCGTACCCGCTGTTGCTGCTGCCAGTTGTTTTCGTTTCAGTTTTTCCGGCGATGGCTTGCCTCTGCATTTCGCACGTCGTCAAAAGATTCGGAACTTCGGCGTTAGTTGGGACGCCGCTGGTGTGGGTCGCATGCGATTGGCTGCGGGCCGTGGTCACAGGACTTGACTGGAATGCGCTTGGATACTCCCAGGCGTTTCAGCCGTTCTTCATTCAGAGTGCGCGAGCAGGCGGTGTCTACGCCGTAACTTTTCTCATTGTGATCGCCAATGCAGCAATAACCTTCGGCGCGATTCACCGGACGACTCGGCGGATCGTAGTAGCGGTAGTAGTTCTGCTGGGCGTCTATTGCGTTTTAGGAATGTCTTTTATGGCGGCAATGAACCGCGGTCCGGTTTCTTCTGAGCCTCAACCTTTTGATGCGGTCGTGGCGGTGCAACCAAATGTGCCCATGACTCAACAGGACGATGCCGGTTTCAGGATGCTGCTTGAACGTCATGTCCAACTAAGTGACGAAGCCTTCTCGAGAGCAGGAGTAACAGAAGCGCAGCATCGTCTTCTCATCTGGCCTGAATCACCGATGAACTTCAGCTACTCGCGCGATCCTCAACTGCAAGCAACCATCGGTTCGCTCGCGCGCACACATCGCACGTACGTGCTGCTTAATTCGCTCGAGCCGGCGCCGAATGGCGGCTCGTACAATTCTGCAATTCTCGTAAATGAGCAGGGTCAGAAAATCGCGCAGTATGATAAGATTCGCCTGATGCCGTTTGGCGAGAACGTGCCGCTGCCCCGCTGGCTACCGGGTTCGGGTTCGGTACGGAGTATCGTCGGCGAATTCACGCCCGGCAGTTCGCATACGCTGATGCCCCTCGGCGCGTTTCGTGCCGGGGTTTTTATTTGTATAGAGGCCGCTCATGCCGATGTAGCGCGCGCCTTCACGAATACCGGAGCCGATGTGCTGATTAATATTTCGAATGATGGCTATCTGGGACCAACTGCCGTGATGCGTCAGCACCTCGCGGCCGCCGTCTTTCGCGCCGTGGAAAACGATCGCGATTTAGTTCGTGCGACCAACAGCGGCATCAGCGCCTACATCGACTCGAATGGCACTGTGCGCGACGCTACGCCGAGTTTTCAGGAAGCAGTGCGAACCTGGACGGTGAGCAAGACGGCGATCGGATCAACTTTTTATTCGCGCCACGGCGATGTGTTCGCTTACGGCTGCGCGTTAATTACTCTGGGATTCATTTCAGCGACGTTTATGACAAGGAGAAAAGGTACGCACGCCTCTGGCGTGCTCGGCAACTAGTGATAAGAGCACGCCTGAGGCGTGCGTACCCATTACAAATGATCGATCCACAATCAATTCAGGAATTAAGAGACTCGTTCGACGACTTAAAGAAGCGCGTCGATCAGCTCGGGAGGTTTCTTTGATGTCCCGGCGAAACAAACTGAGCTAAGCCAAATTGAAACACAGGCGTCGGCCCAGGACTTTTGGTCGAATCAGGAAGAAGCACAGAAGCTTTTGCAGCAACGAAGCCGTTTGGAGCGCGTCATCCAGCGGCAAGAGAAATTCGAGACCGAGCTTTCAGACGCACAAGTGCTCTTTGAATTTGCGGAAGAAGACGAAAGCTCTCTGACTGAGCTGCGTCAGTTGGTCAAACGCCTCGAACATGAGATCGCCGAAGCCGAAACCGAGATGCTGCTGTCCGGGGAGAATGACGGGCGCAACGCGATCTGCACCATTCATCCGGGCGCGGGCGGCACCGAATCGCAGGATTGGGCTGAGATGCTGCTGCGCATGTATTTGAAATGGGCTGAACGACGCGAATTTCGCACTGAGGTCATCGACTACCAGCCGGGAGAAGAAGCTGGCATCAAGGGTGTGACGTTCAAAGTCGAAGGCGAATACGCGTACGGGCTGTTATCTGCCGAGGCGGGCGTGCATCGATTAGTGCGCATCTCGCCGTTCGATCAAGCGGCGCGCAGACATACTTCTTTTGCTTCGTTGTTTGTCTATCCGGAAATCGACGATGACATCGAAGTCGAGATCAACGAAAAGGATTTACGCGTGGACACGTATCGTTCGAGCGGCGCAGGCGGGCAGCACATCAACGTGACGGATTCGGCGGTGCGCATCACGCATTTGCCGACCAACATTGTGGTGTCGTGTCAGAACCAGCGTTCGCAGCATCAGAATCGCGCCGTGGCGATGCAGGTCCTGCGCTCCCGGCTTTACGAACTGGAAGTTGAAAAGCGCAAGGCGGAAACGGCCGAACTTGAGGCGAACAAGCAGGACATCTCATTCGGCTCGCAGATTAGGAACTATGTGCTCGCGCCGTACCGGCTGGTGAAAGACGCGCGCACTAAACTGGAAAAAGGCGACGTCGATTCAGTCCTCAACGGCGACATCGACGAGTTTATTAAGCAGTATCTGTTGTCGAAGCGAGCAGCTTAACGCGAAGTAATGAGTGATGGGTAATGAGTGATGGGTAATGATTAATGATAAAGCAGTCGTTGTCTGCTCACTGCGCACTGCCCACGCCCACTGATTTATATGGCCGCCATTCCAACTGACATCGATATCGAACCCGTGCCTGAGCGGTCGCGGCTGAACGAGATCATCGTGATCGCGCTCGTGGCCGCGGCGCTGCTGCTCGGGCTGTGTCTCGCTTCGTATCATCCCAACGATCCTTCATGGAATGCCGCCGGTGAAGCCAGTGCCCGCAATTGGATTGGGACTGTCGGGGCGAATGTCGCCGCGGCGTTGTTTCAGTCAATCGGTCTCGCCGCCTATCTGATTCCCTTCCTTATTCTCGCGGCCGCTTGGCGCCGGTTTCGCACCCAGCGCATCAATGCGCCGATTTATCGCTTGTTGGGATTGACGATCGTCGTGCTTTCCGCGGCGGCTTTGCTGACGCTCGCGAACATTCATCCATTCTTCGATGCCAGCTTCAATGCCGGCGGGCTAATCGGCGTCTTAATCGCGCGCGCGCTGGTCGCTGGGCTGAACACTGTCGGCGCTGCCATTCTGCTGATGGCAATTGCGGCCACCGGCATCCTGCTGGCGACGAACTTTTCCTTTGCGAATGCCGGCCAGTCGCTTAGCGAAAGATTCGGTTCCCTGCGATCGCTTCCCATCAGATTCAAAGGATGGCGCTTGGCGCGCCGTGCGAACCGTGAATTGCTTCGCCAACAGAAGCTGGATGCCGCAGGTGCAAACGGCAACGGCACCGCGACCGGCCCGCAGGTGGTAAACAGCGAAGGCCAACCAATCACGCGCGCACCGGAAAGCGCCGAAATCGCTTCAGCCTTCGAGTCGTTCGCTGCCTCCACGAGCGGAAAAGCCATGGTCGCCGCGGCGGGCGCGGGCACAGCGCCGGCCAAACGCGGAATGTTTCGCGGCAAAGCCACACCGGCCGCCGAAACCGCAGTCGTCTCAGAAATGCTGCGCGAGGCCGCGGTGAAGCGTAAAACTGAATCGCCGGCCAGCGGCAGTTTGCCGTTTGAAGGCCGTAAGGCCAGCAGCAAAGCCAAGACGGATTATCAACTTCCGGCGCTCGAATTCCTCAACGAGGCACAGATGCGTCGCGAACAAGCCGACGATGAACTGCTCGGGATGGCCACGAAGCTCGCTGAGAAATGCCGCGAGTTCAACGTGACCGGCCAAATCAAATTCATCTGCCCGGGCCCCGTCGTCACGACCTACGAATTCAAACCGGATCCCGGCGTGAAGTATTCCCGCGTGACTGGCCTGGTTGACGATCTGTGTCTCGCTTTGAAAGCCGAATCGATCCGCATCGATCGTATGCCGGGCAAGCCGCACGTCGGCATCGAGGTCCCGAATCCGCGCCGCGAAACAATCTTTCTGCGCGAAGTGATTGAGTCGCGCGCCTTTCGCGAATCAACTTCGAAGCTGACGATTGCGCTCGGGAAAACGATTGACGGTTTGAATTACGTCAGCGACCTGGCTCGGATGCCGCACCTTTTGATTGCCGGTACGACCGGAGCGGGTAAGTCAGTCGGCGTCAATTCCCTGCTCGTTTCCATTCTTTATCGAGCGCGTCCGGATGAAGTGAAGCTGATTCTCATCGACCCGAAGCGGCTTGAGCTTGGGCTGTATGAAGACATCCCGCATCTCGCGACACCAATCATCGTCGATCCCAAGCAAGCCGCGCGCGCGCTGCGCTGGTCTGTGGCTGAGATGGAGCGACGTTACAAACAGCTTGCCGGGTGGGGCGTGCGTAATATCGACGGCTACAACGCTGAGATCGCCAAACGTAACGCCGCCAAAGATTTTGATGAGAACGGCGAGCCGTGGAAGCCTCTGCCGTACATCGTGATCATCATCGACGAGCTGGCCGATCTGATGATGGCGTCAGGTCACGAGGTTGAGGAATCGATCACGCGGCTTGCGCAAATGGCGCGCGCCATCGGTATTCACCTCGTGCTCGCAACCCAGCGGCCATCGGTGGACGTCATCACCGGACTGATTAAAGCCAACTTCCCTTCCCGGATTTCGTATCGCGTTTCTTCCAAAGTCGATTCGCGAACGATTCTCGACACGAACGGGGCGGAGCACCTGCTCGGCCGCGGCGACATGCTGTTTCTGCCGCCGGGATCCTCGCGACTGCTGCGCGTACATGGCGCGTACGTTGACGAATCGGAAATCAACAAAATCGTTACGCACATCAAGGCTCAATGGCAGCCGGATTACGACGAGAGCATCACGCAATCCGAAGAAGAGGCGATGGGCCTCGACGACTCCGGCGGCGAGCGCGATGAACTCTTCGAAGACGCCCTGCGCATCTGCGTTGAGATGAAGCGCGCCTCGACTTCCGTCCTGCAACGCCGCCTGCGCATCGGTTACGGCCGCGCCGCCGCCGTGCTTGATCAGATGGAACGCGAGGGCCTTATTGGACAGGCCGACGGCGCGCGTCCACGTCCCGTGCTCGGTCGCGCGTTTGAGATCGTGGCTGATTGGGACGAGCAGGAACCCGAATAAGCCGCGACCACTCGACCTTCCACTTCCGCAAAACAGTGCTGATCGTTCGTCTCGTCTCACAGGCCGAGCTCTCCTGAACCACAATTACCTCGACCTGATCGAAAAAGCTTCAGTAAGGCACAGGGACACTCATGCGTTCAGAAATTCGGCAAAAACTTCTAAAGCGAGTTTTGATCACATCGCTTTTTCTGGCGTGCTCGCTCGGTTGTTGGTCGATTGCGTTTGGCCAACAACGCGATTGGGAGCCGAAACGAACCTGGGTTTTCATCGTCGGCATCCTGAAATGGAAAGATTCCGAGACGTTTAAGCCCTTTCCGCAACTGAACCGGCGCGATGCGCAACTGGCGGAGTTTTTCCGGGGCGCAGGCGTGCCGGCCAATCAGCTCGTCTTTTTGCGTGATGAGCAGGCGACGATTCGTCGCGTCCGCACTGAGTTCTCTGAGATGCTTTCGCAAACTCGCGAAGGTGATTTCCTGTTTCTGTACTTTACTGGTCACGGCTACAAAGCAGACGACGGGCGCGAGACGCTCTTCGCGACGTCCGACGCGAGCGAACGGGTCCCGGGCTGGCCGACGCGGTCAATCGTGCGGGACATCAACTGGGGGTTCCACGGCTCGCGCGTCATGCTGACCGCGGACTGCTGCTATTCCGGCGCGCTGGCGCAGGATGCACGCGGCTTGAACTCGGATATTTCGTATGCGTGCGTGACGTCGGCGACGGCTGATGAAGCATCAACCGAGAACTGGACATTCACTGAGATGTTGTTGGCGTCGCTCCGCGGAACATCCTACGCCGACCTGAACGGCGATCGGCAGATTTCGCTGGGCGAACTTGTTGAGAACGAACGGCGCGATATGAAGTTTGCCGAAGAACAGGAATCTTCCTTTGCCAGCCGCGGATTTCCGGCAGACATGGTTTTGGCGCAGGCGAACGAGTCCGCTAACCCGGCGATCGGCCGTCGGGTTGTAGTCCGTTCAGAGGGCGATTTGTACAAAGGCCGAATCATCGGCGTGCGCGGTTCGCGGTATCTGGTTCGTTACTTTGGCTACGATGATTCATACGATGAATGGGTGTCGCAGCGGCAGATTCGGGGACATACTCGCCGGGAAGAAAGTGGCGTTGCCGAGAAATGGTGGTTAGGTCGCGAGTATTCGACTGCCTCCGCGAATTCGTGGGGACAGTGACGTCGGGGCGCGATCGCGGCGTTCGCTTCGCGACGTCTGAGCATGGTCTGCTTCCACATTTTCTGTGGATAACCTTGTGAAGATCGCACACTCGGGCGTCACAAGTTTCCGAGTTGTAACACTTCCAGCAAATTGCACTCGCAGGTGGCGTTGCCAGGCGCGACCGTTCCGTTAGTGTTGACGTCGGTAAAACTCGCAATTATAAATCCGTGCAACGAGTCAAAAACCTTGACTCGCATGACTCCCAATGTACCGGTTCATCCTGCTGTCGCTTCTCCTGTTGGCTTTACTTGCCGTCACTTCGTGCGCCAAACGTTCACGTGCGACCGTATCTAACGCGCCGACGCCGCTTGAGCAACACTCGTCAGCTTCTTTAACTGCGCCGAAGATCAACATCAACACGGCGCCGGCGAGAGATCTCGAAGCACTACCCGGAATCGGTAAAGGCCTCGCCGGGCGCATCGTTGAGCATCGGGAGAAATACGGGCCGTTCCGTCGCGCCGAGCACCTGATGATGGTGCGCGGCATCAGCGAGACGCGTTTTCACGCGCTCCGCGACTTAGTCACGGTAGAATGAGGTCCCGCTCCGATAGGAGCGGAATGTTTATAGACGTCCATCTCTAACTTGAATGTACAGTGAGAGTGGAGCGAAAACC
>DASUNM010000010.1 GCA_036277115.1 Pyrinomonadaceae bacterium | reverse complement strand
GGCGTGCTGCCCGAAGGCGAGACCCTCACCGGCGCCTGGGCCTTCACCGGCAGCGATGCGGACGACGAATTCCTGGTGCCGATCTCCTTCCCGATCGAACTCGAGGAAGAACTGTTCGAAGAAAATGTCCAATTCACCGCGGGCGGAACGGCCGCCTGTCCTGGCAGCTTCGTCGCACCAACCGCCGCTCCAGGCGAGCTTTGCGTCTACTTCAATAACGCTGAAGCTGGCGAAATAATCAACTCGACGTTCGACGGCATCTTCAAGCCCGGCGAACCGCCTGAATTCTTCGAATTCGTCGAAGAAGGGGCTACCCCCGCCGGCGCCATTGTGCGCTTCCTCTTCGACGGCGAAGCAGGTGATCTGGCAGTGGGGTCCGGCACCTGGGCGGTGACAGCAGCCGAAGCGCCCTAAAGCCCCAACAAACCGACGGAGGCCCCGGACCCGTGTCCGGGGCCTCCAACCCCCAACCACTCCGACGATGAGCCTCCACCTCGAGCAAAGGCAGAACGATGATCAGACCTAGAAAGCTCTTTCTCACGACCTCGATCGCGCTCTGCCTGACGGCGCTCGCTGCCACCGGCGCCACCGCCGCTCCCCCGACGATCGTCTCGACCGGCTTCTCCAAAGTGAGCACCGACTCGGCGAGGCTCGAAGCCGAGATCAACCCCAACGGCCAAGCGACCTTCTACCGCTTCGAGTACGGGCCGCAAGACTGCTCGCTCAACCCCTGCGCGAGCACCCCCGAACTCGAAATCCCCGCCCAATCGACCGGCAGCGGAGACCTGACCGAAGGATCCAACGCAGTCACAAACGTGGTCGTGAGCGAGGGGGCATTCAGCGTCGGCGCCTCGATCGCCGGCACCGGGATCCCGGCCTCGACCACGATCACCGCGATCGACACCGGTGCGAAAACGCTCGCGCTCTCCCAGCCGGCCACGGCCAGCGCCACCGGGGTCGCCCTCACCGTGAGCGGCGCCCAGCCGGTCAGTGCCCAGGTCGAAGGCCTGGAACCGGGGACCAAATACTTCTTCCGCGCGGTGGCCAAAAACAGCGACGCCCCCAGCGGGGTCAACGGCCCTGTCCGGACCTTCAAAACCTTCGGCCTGCCCGCGCCCCCCTCGCTCTGCCCGAACGACTCCCTGCGCACGATCGAAAACCCGATGGCCGCCTTCATCGAGTACCTGGGCCAAAACCTGCCCGACTGCCGCGCCTATGAGCAGGCCAGCCCGGTCGACAAGAACGGCCTCGACGTCAAAGGCCTGCCGGTCTGGGTCAAGGCCTCCCCCGCGGGCGACGCGGTCACCTTCATGCCCACCGCCGGCATCCCCGGCGGCGAAGGGGCCCAGGAACTGACGCCGATGCTCTCGCGCCGCGGCGCCGA
>DASUNM010000009.1 GCA_036277115.1 Pyrinomonadaceae bacterium | reverse complement strand
ACCTCCACATCCCCGCTCACCTCTTCGTCCCAACCCAGCGCCCTCGCGCCCACGTCCACACCCATCCTGCGATACTCCTCCGCCAGCCAGTCTCCCTCACCTTCCACCCTCTTACCTCTCACCAGCACTACCCTCCCCTCGTAGCCCCCTCCTTGGTACTCCCTTATCGCCCTCTGCCTCCTTCGGTACCCCTCCATGAACCTCCCCGCGTACTCCTCGCTCACCTCCTCCGGCACCACCCCTTCCCGCTTCAAGTACTCTAGCTGCTCCCGCTCGCTCATTCCCTTGAACTGCTCCGGCCTCACCCCTGCTCCTGCCTCTCCTCTCGCCCTCATCTGGCTCCTAGCGTACAGCGCCATCAAAAAACCATCCTCCTCCTCATACCCCCCGAGCTTGCTCATCACCGCCGGTGACAGCGTGTCTATCAGCACTACCGCCTCGACCTCATCGCCCTCTCGCCTCATCTGCCTCGCCATCTCGTAGGCGATCACTCCTCCCATTGACCACCCTCCCACTACGTAGGCCCCTCCCTTGTGCACCTTCCTCACCTCTTCGACGTACTCTCGCGCCATTCCCTCTATGCTCTCTTGCAGGCCCGCCGCCGCCTCAAGCCCACCAGCCTCTAGCCCATACACCGGCTGCTCTGGCCCAAGGTGCCTCGCCAGCCCCACGTAGCACATCACCTGCCCTCCTATCGGATGCACTATGTAGAACGGCTCCCTGCCCCCCGCTGGCTGTATCGCCACTAGCCTCCCTACTCGCCCCCTGCCTCGCTCCTGCTCTCTTATCAACCGCGCTAGTCCTCCAACTGTAGGCTCCCTCATCAGAGCCGACAGCTCCAGCTCACTGCCCATCTGCTTGTGAACCCTCGCCATCACCCTCAGCGCGAGGATCGAGTGGCCTCCAAGCTCGAAGAAGTTATCCTCGACACCCACACGCCCTACGCCCAGCACCTGCTCGAATATCGAGGCCACCTCAAGCTCGTAGCCGTCTCGCGGCGCGTGCCACCGGCCCTGCTCGGCTGCCTGCTGGCG
>DASUNM010000008.1 GCA_036277115.1 Pyrinomonadaceae bacterium | reverse complement strand
CTAGAAGCAGGGGTCTCGCTCGTTACCTGACTTAACAGGACACCTCACGGCACGAGCTGGCGACGGCCATGCACCTCCTCTCAGCTTGTCTAGTAAAGTCTTCAGCTTGACCTTCACTCTGCTGTCGCCCCCGGTAAGATTCCCGGCGTTGACTCCAATTGAACCGCAGGCTTCACCCCTTGTGGTGCTCCCCCGCCAATTCCTTTAAGTTTCAGTCTTGCGACCGTACTACCCAGGCGGCAGACTTAACGGCTTCCCTGCGGCACTGGACTAGCATTAAGCTAGTCCATCACCGAGTCTGCATCGTTTACAGCTGGGACTACCCGGGTATCTAATCCGGTTTGCTCCCCCAGCTTTCATCCCTCACCGTCGAGCGCATTCTGGCAAGCCGCCTTCGCCACTGGTGGTCTTCAATGGATCAACGGATTTTACCCCTACCCACTGAGTACCGCTTGCCTCTCCTGCCTCCTAGTCTTATAGTATCCTCCGCGGCCCATCTGTTAAGCAGTTGGATTTAACGGAGGACTTGTAAAACCGGCTACGGATGCTTTAGGCCCAATAATCGTCCCGACCACTCGGGGTGCTGGTATTACCGCGGCGGCTGACACCAGACTTGCCCACCCCTTATTCTACACCATTTTTAGAGATGTCAAAAGACTTTCTTAGCGAAAGTCACTCAGAATAACCCTGTCAGGCTTTCGCCTATTGCAGAGGTTTCGCGCCTGCTGCGCCCCATAGGGCCTGGGTCCTTTTCTCAGTACCCATCTCCGGGCTCCTCCTCTCAGAGCCCGTACCGGTTACTGGTTTGGTGGGCCATTACCTCACCAACAGCCTGATCGGTCGCAGTCCAATCCAAAGGCCATATAGATTTTGATCAAAAACCATTCCAGGTATCTTGGTCTATCGCGGTTTAGCCTCAGTTTCCCGAGTTTATCCACGTCCTCTGGTTATGTTGACTACGTGTTACTGAGCCGTGTGCCACGTATTGCTACGTTGACTCGCATGGCTTAATCTCATTCTGATAGCAGTCGGGTCCGGCAGGATCAACCGGAGTCGATCCTTAATCTATTATAAAATAGTACGGTCGGACAATCAAGTTATTGTGCATATTGTGTAACCATGTCAGATTCAATTTGTTGTCGAATCTCCATATTATGAGCGCAACTGGAGGTCGATGAATCATGGAATGGCCAACTGACCAAAAATCATCTACGACGCCGCCTATATGATTGCGTTC
>DASUNM010000007.1 GCA_036277115.1 Pyrinomonadaceae bacterium | reverse complement strand
CCTGGGAGTTTTTCATGCAGCTGCGCTGCACCCGAAGATCGATGAAAATAGTCGTGGATAGGTGCCGGCGTGAGACCGGAGCGCACTGGTGCCTCTGAGCCCGCCTGGGAGTTTGGTCGAGGGTGGTCTTCGGAACCCATGATTGTGGCTCCTTCGGGAAGCACGCAGAGCAGACTCGTCCTATCCAGATCACCCCGCCGGCATCGCAGACCCATCAAGGAGGCTGTTGATGAGAGTCATCCATGAGCGCTGTGCCGGGATGGATGTGCACAAGAAGACAGTGGTGGTGTGTGCGATCACTGCGGAGGGCCGTCAGGTGCGGACCTTCGACACGATGACGGAGAGCCTGCTCGCTTTGACGGAGTGGCTGGAAGGGCTGGAATGCCGAGTGGTGGCCATGGAGAGCACTGGCGTGTACTGGAAGCCGGTGTACAACCTGCTGGAGGCTGCCAACTTTGAGCCGATGGTGGTCAATGCGCAGCACATCAAGGCCGTGCCGGGCCGTAAGACCGACGTCCGGGACGCGGAATGGATCGCGGACTTGCTGCGCCATGGGCTGCTGCGGGCCAGCTTCATTCCGGATCGTGGCCAGCGAGAGCTGCGCGAGTTGGTCCGCTACCGGCGCTCGTTGGTGCAGGAGCGCAGCCGGGAAGCGAATCGTCTGCAAAAGGTTCTCGAGGGGGCCAACGTGAAGCTGTCTTCGGTGGCTACCGACGTGCTTGGCCGCTCCGGCCGTGACATGCTGACAGCGATTGTGCAAGGCACCGAGGACCCTGCGGCTTTGGCCTCGCTGGCGCGAGGACGCCTGAAGCAGAAGTCCGAGCAGCTTGAGCAGGCCCTTTGGGGTCTAGTGGGTCCCCATCAGCGTTTCCTGCTGGGAGAGCAGCTAGCCCACATCGAGGAAATCGAGGCTCGAATCGCTCGCCTCAACGGCGAGATCGAGGGCCGCCTGCGCCCTTTCGAACCGATCCTTCAACGGCTGGAGACGATTCCCGGGGTGGGACGGCGGGTCGCTGAGGAAGTGCTCGCCGAGATCGGGACCGACATGAGTCGCTTCGCCACGGCTCGCCACCTGGCTTCCTGGGCCAAGGTCTGTCCCGGAAACCGTCGCAGCGCCGGGCAGGCCAAGCCCGAGCACGTCGGTCGCGGCAATCCTTGGATTCGTTCGCCTCTGCTTGAAGCGGCCTGGGCAGCCTCTCGGAGCAAGGACACCTTCCTTGCCGCCCAGTACCACCGCCTGGCCCGGCGCCTCGGCAGCAAACGAGCGGCCATGGCTGTGGCGCATGCGATTTTGGTGATTGTCTACAACCTCATCCGGGATGAGAAGACCTACCAGGAGTTGGGGGCTACGTACCACGATCAGCGCTCTCAAAAAGTCGTTGTTCGTCGGCTGACCAAGCGCTTAGAGGATCTCGGCTACCAAGTCACCCGGAAGGAGGCCGCATAGGAGGCATTTTTCAGAGCAGCGC
>DASUNM010000006.1 GCA_036277115.1 Pyrinomonadaceae bacterium | reverse complement strand
ATGAAAATAAAAAGAGCAGTAATGATGGGGGTGCTTGTGGCTGCTATTGCCGCCATAGCGCTGCCCGTCATCGGCCTGCGGGCGCGCGCCGCATCGAAGACGGCCGACTTCAAGGCCACACCCAGGCTCGCCTCGCTGCCGCCTCAGCCGCAGCAGGCCTCAGCCCAGGATCAGGGCTCTGCGCCTTCGGGCTCCTATTCGGCCGACACGCTCAAGGCGCTCGGCATCAAACGCCTTCCTCACGGGGTTCACTCCCGCCAGGTCGGCAGGCTTAACGCCGCCCGCATTGCTCGGGCCAACCCGGGCGCTGTCTCACACCAGGCCTTGACCGGCGGCGGCCCGGGCGACTCGACCGGCATCATTCCGCCCTTAACTCGCAAGAGCGGCGGCGGGGGCCCGCCTTTGGCTGGCCAGCCCAACGTCTTGAACGAACTGGGCGCATTGAGCGCCGCTTTGATCACGACCATCGGCGGGCGCGACACCCAGTTTTCAGAGGTCGCGCTTTTGGCCGACTGGGACGGGCGCGAGGACTGCGTGGCCGACCGTTCGACGAAGGTAGACGACTTCTCGACGATCGAGCCCGACATTGACTTCACGCTGACGAAGGCGGCAGTCTCTGAGGTGACGTTCGCAAACGGCCACCTGCTGAACCTCTACTACTACGGCGACTCGGTGGGCAACGTCTATTTCGGGGCCGACATTGTCGGCAGCTCGCTAGTGGACGTTGTCTTCGATGTCAACATTAGCGACCTTGTAAACGTCGGGACGAGCAACGGGTTCATCTTGCAGAACCCGACGGCCGGCGACTGCGCCGACGACCAGGTGACGGTGACAGGCATCGCGGTAAACCCTGTGGCGGACCTGGGCGATTTCGGGCCGGCATTTTGCGGCGTTATAGGCGAGGTGATCTACGTATCAGTGCACGACTCGCAAGGGTGCGCATCGAACGCTGCCAACCAGCCGATACGCACGAGGATATTCGCCTTTGCGACCTTCAACATCGGGGCGACGGTCTTCATCGTGCCGCAGGTGAGGCAGATACTGCGAAGCCAGTTCGGCAACGTGGCGGGGGTGGCCGTGGATGATGACGGCAGCCTCTACTTCCACCTTGCCGACCTTGTGCAGCTATCTGGCGCGGCGATATTCAAAGCGACCGAAGCGCCGAGGACGATATGCGGGACGGCTGGAAGGATCAACCGAGTGATCCCGCTTATCGCAACGCCCCCGACCTTGGGGTCGGCGGCAACGTCGGCAACGGCGTTGAGCGTGACCGGGTCGCGGTTGACAAACTATTCAGGCAACGCGACGACATTCGGCAACGTGGTGGCGATAGCGACTGGGCCGTGCAACGTGTTGTACGCAGCGGTGTCACCGTCGTTCCAGCCCGGGGCGGTGAGCTTCGAGCAGCTGACGCAAGGGCTGTTCGGCAACGCGGCGGGGCTGGCGGCAACGCCGTCAATGATAATAAGCTTCGCGGATTGTTCTGGAGCCTTCGACGTGTGCACGAGCCCGGCGGGCGGGTTCCCAGGACAGCTGCGAATAGCGGACGGATTCGCCGACGCGCCGAACAATGCGACGGCGCGTGTAGTGGGAGTCAACAACTTCCGAGTGTTCGTGCTGGGCAACGGGCCAGACATAAGGCCAGGGACGGGACAGACATCGGTGATAGTGACGGCAGGAACGCTGAAAGTAGACATGCAGATAGACTTCTCGCTGCACTCGGGCATAGCCGTGTCGCAGGAAGGGACAGTCTTTGTGATCTCTGGCGGATCGCCGGCCGGTATAGGAAAGAACCCGTCGCCGATGGTGACGGAGATATTGTGTTTTGAGGACATGTGCCCGATGGACCGGAGGGCGGACTTCGTAGACCTGAGGGGAGACGCAGTGCCGAACCCGCCGGCATCGGGAGGAACGATAGGAGACGGAGACAGTGATAGATTCGATCACATCTTCCACCAGGCGCCGATAGACCAGGTGACGTTGACGCCGAC